>JBGSHR010000322.1:0-16948 GCA_041752155.1 Thiobacillaceae bacterium
CCGCTGGATCAAGGCATTGGAACTCCACGGCTACGTCGTGAAGCTTTCCGCTGCTTGATCCGCGCAGTTGTTTCATTTGCTTCCTGGCCTCGGCGCGAGTGGGAGAAGTGTTGGCATTGGGCTATTGGCTTTCACGGTAACCCACATCAATTGTCGTGAGCGTAAAGGATATCGACCCGAACCGCTTCGGCATCGTCGGCAACCGTGCTTGCGGTTACGCCAACCGGCAGATTCACGCCGAGAATGGTGGTAATTGCTTCTACCGTGCTGGCAGAGATCGGCACTGTCTTGTCGGATGCGCTACCGACCAGGAGTGACACAAACTCACCATCCGACATGGAAGGATCGAAGATCAGATTGTCTGTGCCATCTGTCAGTGTGTAGTTGCCGTCAACGACACCATCAGACAGGAAGTCTTTCAGGAGCGCGAGGTTCGCTAGCGGCGAATCCACCCGCGTGGTGTCGTTACGGAGGGCAGCCAGCGCGGCATTCAGGTTTGCCGCCTCATAAACAGAGGTGCCATCGGGGCTGACGATCGCCGTCAACGAGGTCAAGGCTTCGATCAATTGCCGGTCGAATACCTTGCCTGGTGCCCGTGCCACATTCAGGCGGCCGAGTTCGACATTTTCGTCGATCCCGCCTTGTGCCCAAACGGGCTTGCCACCGCCGGATCCGGAGCTGCTGCCGTCCGCGTAACGCGGCCCTTTGGCATCGCTATCTTCGCCAGGTCCGCCTTTGCCGCCGCCTTTCATCTGGTTATCAGACCACTGGCCTTGGTCATGGCGGGCGCCACCTTCATTCATGTCGCCTTTGCCCGTACCACCGCCTTCGTCTTCGCTCGTGGTGACCAAACCCTCTACCGATTTGCTGGCGCCTCCAGCGCCGCCTTCATGGCTTGATCCTTTTCCTTGCTGGCCCTGTGCGGAACCACCTTTGCCCTTGCCGGCGCCTTCGTGTCCGCTACCAGAGCTACTGTCATGCCCACCCTCGGCATGGGCCGTTGCCACAATGGGGAATGCACCTCCAGAAACCGTGTTGCTCACCATAGGAACAGCCAACAACGCGAACACTGATGCACTTCCCACCACAATGATTTTCTTGAGGTTGAAGTAGGGCGCTTTCATGATACTTGTCTCCATAAACGCTGGGGATATACCCATCTATATCCGTCAAAAAGCCTAAGAAAAACTGCTTATTGATGGTTACAAGATAGCCAGCGCAGCTGAAGGGTCATTGAGATATCGCAATCCCGATATCAAAAAAATATGAGCCAAGCAAGGCGGGATGCCATGGAGGTCGAGAGGGGGGAGACAAGGACGGACAGCCCAGAAAAGGCTGTCCGGAAAGCGGCGGGAGGATCGGCTTTGAGGGCGCTAGGAACGCTTAACGTCCGCGCGGGGCATAGCCCAGGCTCACAAAGAACAGGTCCTTTGTGTATTCATAGGCGATGGAGTTCGCGTCACGATTGATATGGCGGTATCCCCCCGCCACATAGAAACGTTTGTCGAGATAGTGACGAGCTCCGACCCCGGCAGCCCATTCATTCAATGTCAGATTGACGCCCTGGTAGTCCGAGTTGGTATAGCCCAGGGAGGCATTGAGGGTGGTTTGAGCATTCAGGTCATGCTCCAGGCGTGCGCTGAAACCGGTGTCCAGATGGCTGGAGGCACCCGCCAGGGTGGTTTCATTGATGGACCGATCGATGCGGCCATTGAGGAGGGTTTGATCGTTGATCTTCCACTTCAGGTTTGCTCCGTAATAAAGCCCGTTCACGTCCTTGAGCAACAGGCTGTCGTAGTCTTGCGACATGTAGCCGAGGAAGCCCTCTGCTTGAAGGTTTGCACCCTGGTTGAAGCGCAATCCCAGCCCCAGGCGATAGCCGTCTGAATTGCGGCCAACGGTTTTGTCATGATATTCGCGGGTATCCGTGGCCGCCTGGAAAAAAATCTCTTTCTTGGCGTCGAGTTCATAGCTGAAGCGAGTGCCAAGAGAGTACTGGTCGCGATCACGGAAGTCGTTGTCCAGCATGCCGCCACCCGTGGCGGCTACGTCGTCATGGTTCAGTACCTCGTAGACGGCGCCGATGCGGATGGTGAACGGGGCGAGGCGATGGGCGAAGCCCAGGTGCCCATGGGAAGTGCTGAAGACCGTCGGTTCGGCGGCCCCGGCCGTGGCATCGGGGGAGGCGCGGTCTTCGTGATCCTGGCTGAAGCGGATGCCGCCCAGCGCATGGGACTTAGCGGAAAGATCCAGGCGTCCGTCGGCGCCCGCCCACCAGTCAACGGTATCTTCGGAGCTGTAGTCGTTGTAATAGTCAGCGGATACGCCGGCATCCAGGTTCAGGCGATTGCGCGCCCATTCGGAGTTGGCTTTGACCGACATGGCAACGGTCGTGATGGTGTCGTCCTTTGTGTTGCTCGGAGCGCCATAAATGTTGTCGTTCCAGGTTGCGCCGACGCTGGCGTTGGGCATCACCCGGAATTCACCCATCTTGTAGCCAGCGGGGCTAGGTGCCGTCGCCTCGGCCACTTGGGCCAGCGCAGGCTCACACAAGACGAAGAGCGCACCCACAACGAGGGTGAGGCTGAGGAATCTGAAAGTGGTTTGTTGTTCTGGACGGGTCATGCATCTTCCCTATGTCGAAGCCATGGGGGCTAACGGAAAAATTCTAACGGATGAAGCACTCATGGTCGGTCTTTTGTTCGTGTTGACCGTGTCAATCCTCGGCAATGCGCTTCAAAGCCGCCACATCGCGAAGGGATATACGGCCGTATTCCTCGTTGATGTAGCCATTGCGCTTGAACTCGGCCATCAGGCGGCTGGTGGTTTCAATGGTGATGCCTAGCATGCTTGCCAGATCCTCCCGGGCGGGGTGGTGCCAGACATCGCTCAGCCCGCCGCCGAAGTAGTACAGCAGCAGGCGGGCCAGGCGGGCATGGGACCGCCCTGTGGACAAGTCGGTAATGAAGACGTCCGCCTCATCGACCATTTGTTGGTAACGGCGGATCACTTGCTGGTGGAATCCGGGGTAATGCTCATCGAGATCTTTGATGAGTCTGACCGGTATGCGGCAAATCTGCACCGGCGTAATGGCGATGGCGGTGTGGTGATAGGGCTGCTTCAGCAGCGTTTCCAGGCCTAACAGTTGATCCTTGATATTGATGCGCACGATGCGCTCGCCGCCGTTGGGCAGATCCTTGACCAATTTTACGACGCCAGTGCGCACGGCAAAGACGTACTCCCTTCCGGCACCGCTGGCATACAGACGTTCTTGCGGCTGGAAGAACAGGTGTTCGACAGACTGGGTGAGTTGCTCTAAGAGTTCAACGGGCCGGGACTGGAAGAGCTCCGAGTCCCAGATTTCGCATTTCAGACAATCTTCTCGTCCTTCTCGTCTAAGGGCTGGAGTTCGCTGGGCCATGGCCGTTGTTTGCATGTGGTTATCCTTTTATTGGTAAGTGCTCTAGCAGCATGCAAACGATAAGGTAACTTTGTTTTCAGGCCAAGGGCTTGGGGTGTAGCTACCGAGTCTGAGCCCTCATCAAGCAAGTTCTGTCTGAGTGTTAAGAAAAGTATAGGAGGTAAGAAGAAACACGATATCAATATTTTTATAGCGGTTGCTTGTTGCTATATTGAGATTGCATGGAAAGAAGACTTTCTCCGAGCAGGAGAAGGAGCATTGGGTGATTTTGTCGGACGAGGCCAACGATGATGGGCGAGCGGCGTGTTTCGAAGATATTGCTCGGTTTGGTGAGCAAAGGGTGGTGGTTGGGAATGTTTGCCATTTGCTTATGCCCAGTACAAGTACTTGCTGGAACGAGTACCGCAGGCCATAGTAAATTCAAAGAGTTGCAACAAGTATTTAATTCCGGCCCGGAGGTTACGCAGGCTTGTTTGAAATGCCATACCGAGGGAGCGAAGCAGGTCATGGCCACCAAACATTGGGCGTGGGAGTCGATCAATCCGGACACCAGGCAAGTGCTGGGCAAGAAGCGTGTCGTCAATAACTACTGTCTCGGCATCGCCTCCAACTACGCCTACTGCACGTCCTGTCACGCCGGCTATGGCTGGAAAGACAATAAGTTCGACTTCTCGGCGGCGGAGAATGTGGATTGCCTCGTCTGCCACGACACCACGGGTACCTACCGTAAACCTTCCGGCCTGGCCGGGCATCCCGTATACCGGGAAATGGAGTTTCCGCCCGGCTCCGGCGAGGTGCTCCATCCCGTCGATCTGCGCAAGGTCGCCCAGAAGGTCGGCAAGACCAGCCGATACAACTGTGGGGCCTGTCACTTCTATGGCGGAGGCGGTGACGGGGTGAAGCATGGGGATATGGACAGTTCGCTCGGCGCCCCGGAATGGGAACTTGACGTGCATATGGATGCCACCGGCCTGGATTTCACCTGTGCGACTTGCCATGTGACCACGGGGCACCAAGTGCCGGGCAGTCGATACAGCCCGACCATCCGGGGGGAGGGTGGGCCGTTCATGCGTGGCAAGGTGGATAAGCGCAATCCGGCCACCTGTGAGGCCTGTCACGGCAGCCGGCCGCATACGGCGGAAACGGTGGCGCACATCAAGCCCCCGCCCGGATTCTCGGCGACGGCCCTGGCCGCCATGGTGAATAACCACGGCATCAAACTCGCCTGTCAGACCTGTCACATCCCCGCGATGGCGCGGGGAGGCGTGGCCACGAAGTTGCTGTGGGACTGGTCCGCGGGCGGCCGGATGGGCCCGGATGGCAAGCCCATGGTCGAGCGAGACGAGCAGGGCCGGGTGATATACGACTCCAAGAAGGGGAAATACGTCTTGGGCGAGAACGTGATCCCCGAGTATGTCTGGTTCAACGGCGAGGTGAGGTACACCTTGATGGGGGACAAGGTTGAGAAGCAGGGTGGATACGCTCCCATCAACCGCTTCGCGGGCAGCCCCAACGACGGCAAATCGAGAATCTGGCCGGTGAAGGTGTTTCGCGGTATCCAGCCCTATGACCCGGTCACTCAATCCTTGGTGGTTCCCCATACCTATGGCACTGACGAAACCGCCTACGGCAAGAATTTCAACTGGCAGAAGGCGGTCGCCGCGGGCATGGCGGATGTCGGCGCCCCCTTCTCGGGCAAGGTCGACTTCATCCAGACCGAAATGTATTGGCCCATCAATCACATGGTGGCGCCCAAGGCCAAGGCGCTCACCTGCCAGGATTGCCACAGCAGGAACGGCAGTTTGGCGGAAGGACGCCTGAAAAACGTGAAGGGTTTGAATATGCGTCCGTTGTTCAGATGGAGCCGATGAGGCCGCCATTCCCGCTTCACGTTTATGCAAGGAGAACAAAATGAGACTGCAAAAATCCATTTTGATCAGTGTGATGGCGTGTCTTCTGGGGGCTCCACTGATGGCCCAAGCTTACGAGGGCGACTGGAAACGCGGCCATGTCTACTACCGCATGGTTTGCACCGCATGCCATGTGGAAAAAGCTGGTGGTGCGATCGGGCCGAATACCCGGGCTAAAGCGGAGTGGGCGGCCTATTTGCAGGCCGACAAGCACGCCAAGGGCAAGGACCGTGTCACCTTCTATCTCAGCAAGGCCTATCGCGACAGTATCAAGGCCAGCAACCGGGCCGCGGCGAAATTCGTCGATGTGCCGGAACTGGAGCTGGTCGACGACATCAAGGCATTTGTGGCGCGTAGTGCCAAGGATGGCGATGCGCCCACAGGTTGCCGATAGGCCCCGGTGATCTTGCAAAAGGGTAAGGCGATGGACCGCGCAAATGACCTGCCCTGGATGGCCGGCCTCAAGGACGATTACCGGGCCGTGTTCGTCGAACCGTGGTCGCCCTATCTCGGTGTGGTCATGCTGCTCCTGGTGGTTTTGGGCCTGATGGCGAGCGGATTGTTCTGGGGGGTATTCGGCGGCCTGAAGCTGTGGGGCGACTGGTTCAACCATTTGATCGGCGCCGGCGGGCTGCTCGGCCTGCCCCATGAACCAGAGTCGCTCCTGATGCACCGCATCTCGCTGATGAACCTCGCCTTGCTGCTGGGCGCGTTCGCGGCGGCCCTGATGTCGCGCCAGTTCATCATCAATCGCCCGCCCCGCCTGGAATATGTCTGGGCGGCCATGGGGGGCATCTTCATGGGAATCGGCGCCACCCTGGCCGGGGGCTGCACTGTCGGCGGCTTCCTGATCCCCCTGTTGCACGCCTCGCCCGCGGGCATGGTCATGTGGTTGGGCTTGCTGGTGGGCGCGGCGCTGGGCCTGAAGGTGTTGCTGTGGACCATGGAGCATGTCAGTTGGGGCATGACGGCTCCGCCAGTACTGAAAGTGCCGTCTCGGGTACTTGCCCTGTATCCATGGATAGGTCTGGGCGTGGTGCTTCTTGTGATGGCCTGGGCGGCGCGCTGGTATGCCTCCGAGGAAGAGAAGCTGGTCGCGCGCGCCCTCATAGTCCTGGGCGGGTTCGGCATCGGCTTCGTCATGCATCGCTCGCGCTTCTGTGTGGCCCGGGCCCTCCGCGAACCGCTGATGACCGCCGAAGGCGACATGACCAAGGCGGTGATCCTCATGCTGGCCCTGGGCATTCCCTTGGCGTCCCTGGTGTTCCAGATGAAATTGCTGGACCCCTACGTGGGCATCCCGCCGCGTTTCTGGCTCGGTTCGCTGTTGGGGGGCGTGCTCTTCGGCTTCGGCATGATCTTCGCGGGGGGCTGCGGCACGGGTTCCTTGTGGCGTGCGGCGGAAGGGCATCTCAAGTTGTGGGTGGCGGTGTTCTTCTTCGCCTGGTCCGGTTCGACGGCCAGCGCGTTGTTCGGAAAGGCGGGCTGGACCTTGGCGGAGATGAATCTGGATCTGCTGGAGGAAAGCCGGCTGGGCTATCAGGCCTACTTCCCGGCCATGCTGGGGGGCTGGGGCTGGACCTATCTGGCCGCCGCCGGGTTCCTGGCGCTGTGGTATCTGCTGGTGCGCTACAACGAGTCCACGGAAAGATTCACGCTGCTTTGAGGAAGGTTCCAGGGGCGTATCAGTTTGAGATTGCTCATGGGCGAGGGACACGTCTTCCTGCAAAATCAGTCGCTCGTGGGGAGGCTGATGTGGGATGCTTGCATGACCCGATCCAGCGACGGAAGGCACTATGAGCGCAGTCGACTCCCTAATAGCCGAGTTGTCAGTCTTGCAAATGGCCGGGAGGATAGAAGCCGTGCCGCAAAGCGAAACCACCCTATCCGGAAGCCAAGCGTGACCATGCCGATTGACGCTAACGCCGGTCAGGACCGGCTGCTCAAGCATTTCTTCGACCTGCCCTTCGTCGGTATGGCCATCCTCTCGCCCGTGACGGGACGCTGGCTTCAGGTCAATGACCGGCTGTGCGAGATTCTGGGGTATGAGCGCGAGGAACTGCTGGAGAGCTCCTGGCAGCAGTTCACCCTTCCCGAAGACTTGAGCACCGACCAGGCCCAGTTTGACCGCCTGGCGGCCTGCGAGGTCGACGGTTACACCCAGGGCAAACGCTATCTGCGCAAGGGCGGCGGCCTCATCGACGTGGCCGTCAACGTCAAGTGCGTGAGCTGCGCCGACGGCGAGGCGGAGTACCTCATCATGACGGTGCGGGACATCACCGAGCGCAAAGCGGCTGAACAGGCCTTGCAAGCGCGCCTGGAACTGCAGGATCAGCTCGCCAAGATGGCCGCCACGGTGCCCGGTGTGATCTGCTCCTTCCGGCTGCGCCCCAACGGTGGCTTCGCCATCCCCTATGCCAGCCCGGCCATGGCGGATCTCTATGGATTCCGTCCGGAGCAGGTGGCCGAAGACTCCAATCTGGTCATGGGGCGCATCCATGCCGATGATGTCGGCCATGTGTGGGAAACCATCGCCGAGTCCGCGCGCGCCATGACGCCATGGCGGGACACCTTCCGTTATCTGCATCCGAGCAAGGGCGAGGTCTGGATAGAAAGCCACTCCATGCCTTTGCGTGAAGCCGATGGCGCCACTCTGTGGCACGGCTATACCCAGGACATCACCGAGCGCAAACAAGGCGAGGAGCGATTGCGCCGGCAGTTGCACCTCAATCAAGCCATGACCGACTGCGCGGCGGAATCCATCTTCCTTACCGACGCGGACGACCGCATCACCTTCGTGAACCCGGAGGCCGAGCGGGTGTTCGGCTACACCTCCCACGAGTTTCTCGGCCAAGGCCTGCACGACCTGCTTCATCACCACCATCCGGATGGCCGTCCCTATCCTTTCGAGGACTGCCCCAATTGCCGGATCTACGCTTCGGGCGAAGGGATACGCCACCATGAGGTGGTGTTTTTCCGCAAGGATGGCTCGCCGGTGACCATGACCTGTTCCAACGCGCCTCTGGAGATCGACGGCGAGCTGACGGGGGCGGTCCTCATCGCCCACGACATCAGCGCTCACAAGCGTGCCGAACAGGCGTTGCGCGAGGCCGACCAGCACAAGGACGAGTTCCTGGCCATGCTGGCCCATGAATTGCGCAACCCCCTGGCTCCCATTCGCAATGCCGCCTACGTCCTGGGCCGGTTGGAGCTGGCGGACCCTCGAGTCCGCTGGGCCCAGGCGCTCATAGAGAACCAGGTGACCCATCTCACCCGCCTGGTGGACGATCTGCTGGATGTGTCGCGCATTGCCTGGGGCAAGATCGAACTCAAGCGCGAACCGGTGGAGTTTGCCACTCTGGTCCAACAGGCCCTGGAGACGTGCGGTCCGCTGATCGAAGCCAAAGGGCACCAACTCACGTTGAGTCTTCCCGATCCCCCCCTCGTTTTATTCGGCGACCCGGTGCGTTTGACCCAGGTGCTGATCAACCTGCTGGACAACGCCGCCCAATACACGCCGGATCATGGCTTTATCGAGCTGCGGGCTCGGAGGGAAGGGCAGGAGATCGAGATGGCGATACGCGACAACGGCTCGGGCATCCCGGCGGCGCTCCAGCCTTGTCTATTCGACTTGTTCCAGCAGGGTGAGCGTAGCCTGGAACGTGCCCAGGGTGGCCTGGGCATCGGCCTGACCCTGGTGAAGAACCTGGTGGAACTGCATGGCGGACAGGTCGAAGTGTTTAGCGCGGGACCGGGTAAAGGCACGATCTTCACGGTGCGGCTGCCGATTCAGGTGGAGTCCCTGGCGTTACCGCGGGGCCAGCCCTGCCAGGCGGAGCGATCCAGGCGGGCGGGACGAGTGCTGGTGGTGGATGACGATCCCGCCGTGGTGGAGAGCACGGCCGTCTTCCTGGCGCTGGAGGGATATGAGGTCCGCACCGCGGATTCTGGAGCGGCGGCCTTGAAGCAGATGGCCGAGTTTCAGCCCCGCGCGGTGTTGCTGGATATCGGCCTGCCCGGCCAGGACGGTTACGAGGTCGCCCGCCGTTTGCGGCAACTCCCCGGCGGCGCCGATCTGCAACTGGTGGCGGTGAGCGGCTACGGCCATGACGAAGCCGTGAGCCGTTGCCGTGAGGCGGGCTTCGACCATCACCTGGTCAAGCCGGTGGACCCCGCCGAACTCAGTGCCCTGCTGGCGGAGTAGCGATATCCGCCATGATCGGGCGCACGCTGAGCGGTGGCAGTTCGATCCATTCCCCCCGTATCGTCGCCTGGGTCCACTCGCGCAAGGCCTCCGGCGGGCAGCCGAGATGGTGAGCCGCTTCGAGGCGGGAATAGCGGTGGCCCATTTCAGCATCCGGATTGATCAGGGTCAGTACCCGGCCGGGCTGGCTCACCCCCTCGCGTAGCAGCGCCACCACCGGGTCGTCGACCGGCGTGAGCCGCCGCTGGGGGCCCTCCTCGTTGAGCAAGGGGGTCTGTGCCTTCATGCGGTTGACCTCGGTGATGAAGTCCGTCAGGTCGAACAGGGGGGCCTCCCAGTCATCGGGACGGGTCTCCACCACATGGGGTTGTTTGCGGAAGCCGTACTCGTAGCCCATGGGCAGCATGAGGCCGCTGGAGAAGATGGCGGCGAACAGCCAACGCAGCCGGGACACCCGCTCGTCGCCACCCGACTCCGCGGCGAGGCGGGCGGTGTCGTGGCTTTCCGGGAAGGCGATGGAGGGAGCGATGTGGCGAAACTCTTCATACTGCTCCAGCAGCCAATCCGCGCGGAAGTCCCACCATTTGCTGGAATTGAACAGGTAATCGAAGCCGGCCCCGGCGAGCTGGGTCACCTCTTCCGGCTGACAGCCCAGGGTCTCGGCGAAGAAGCTGGCCTCGGGATTCACCTCCCGGGCAGCGGCGAGGATAGGCTCCCAGACCTCGCCGGGCACCTTGTAGGCGGCGTCGCAACGGAAACCCGCGAAGCCGAGCCGGGCGTAGTGGCGCACCAACTCCTGCCAGTAGCGGACCAGGCCCGCCCGGTCCGGGGTATGCGCATAGTCGATCTCCGCCAGATCGCCCCAGACGGTGCGTTTTTCCACGTTGTCCGGCTCATCCGTGTCGGCGGCGAAGGGCGAGCTGATGCTGCCGTCGGCTTCATGGGCGAACCACTCCGGGTGCGCGTCGACCAGGAGCGAGTCCCTGGCGGTATGGTTGATGACCAGGTCCATCATGACCCCCAGGCCGTGTGCCCGCGCCGCTGCGACGAAGCGGCCGAGCAGTGCGTCGGCGGACTGGCGGCTGTCGCCCTGGAACAGGGGGTTGAGTCGGTAATAGTCCTTCACCGCATACAAGCTGCCGGAGAAGCCGGGGTAGTGGAAAGGGTTGATGAAGACCCAGTTGAAGCCCATGGCCGCGATGCGCGGCAGGTGCGTCTCCCACGCCGCCGTGGTGCCGGCGAGCAGGGGGAAGAGGTTGTAGATTCTCGGCGCGTCAGTCATTGGATGGGGTGATGGATGGTTTGCCGGCGTAGGCGTGCCGTTTGAAGCTTATCACTGTGCCGCCTCGGTCTGAGGACGAGGGGGAGAGCCCCGCTCCGGAGGATGGGGTCTGGCCGTGGGGTTTCCAGGTGAACATGGGGAGGATCACGAACCGGTAGGGTAGTCCGGCAGCGGTGCCATGCAGAAGAGCAGGGTGTGGTTCAGGGGCGAAAAGGCCGCTGTTTCGGCCATGGCGGAAGCGAAACTGCGTCATAAACTGGCGTTCCGTTGCCGCATGTGTGATGCATGCGGCAACGGACTCCGAGCCGCTGGGAGGCACATAGGCGCAATCACCCATGTGCTTGTCCGTGGACGCGGTGACGCTGGATGGATTGGCGGCGCAGACTGCCAAGAAACGTCATTTCCTCGTGTCGGTAAACGTTACACCTAGCTTGGCGGCCCGTTCGAATAGAGCGGGAACCCGTTGGGCCAGCTGTTAAATCCCCCTATTAATCAATGTGTAAGCAAGGCCGTATGCCAAAAGGCATATTGCTGGCATGGTCATTGCTCTAAGTGTTCCGTAGCGTCTGAACCTGGAGACTTGGCATGAAGCTCACCACACAGATGTATCAAAGCCCTGTATTTATGGATGAAGAAACCTTGCTCGAGGGCGTGGCCTTCGATGACCCGGAGATGGTGTTCACCTCCAGTGATGAGGAGGCCCTGAACGAGTTCCTGCGGGATGCCTTGGACAACGAGCCCGCCTTGGACCTGCTAAGCCTGTCGTCGTGGGAAGAAGACGACTCCTAGCTGTGGCACGAGAGGGCTCGGCTCTGGCGAGAGCGGAGCCCTGATTCAAGGTTGTTTGCATTTGCCGGATTCATCCAGCGCTGTATGGCGTAGGCCGTCGTGCAAGTGAGGAAGCGTATCGGACTCCTATCTGCGAATGCTGCGGCAGCCGTTCGCGTTGGTCCTGAATTTGACCTGATACTGAACGTGACAGGCCATGCTGCTTGAGGCCGATTTCTTGATTGAGGATTGGCCGCGGAAATCCTTTCATTTCTTTCTTGCTGTACTGACGCTGAAAACATGGCAGGATGAAGGCCAGCCTCCTTCACCAAACCCCTTCCTGCTTTTCCCGTGCACGATTTCCGTTCCATCCCCCACCTTTGCACAATCGCTTGCGCTGAATCTGGCCCTCTCGAACCTCGTTGGGATTTGCGCAACAAGCGTGTGAATTCCCCATGAGCCCCCGGATCATTCTTTCGCTGATCCTGATGCTCGCCATCTTCTGGGGTGGAACCGCTGCCGCGTCCGCGCTCCCCATTCAGGCGACGCTTCCCCAGGACGATGCCATCGGGCTGCATATCGGCTTTCTCAAAGAGTCAGATGTCGGGCTCTCACTGGATGAAGCCGTCGCCGCCCAGGCAAGCGGACAATTTACCGACAGCGTGAGCCGTATCCCGGATTTCGGCATCGGCTCGCAGCCGGTCTGGCTTCATTTCAGCGTGGACAACTCGACGAGCGCGCCTTTGCTCAGGCGCTTGTCCATCGAAACCGCCTGGTTGGACAAGGTGGACGTCTATGTTCGGCACAAGGGCAAGACGAGCACCATGCAACATCTCGGCGACAGCCAGGAGTTCGACCAGCGTCCTGTCGATAGCCGTTTCTTTGTGATGGATCAAACCTTCGAACCGGGGACCAGCGAGGTCTTCGTGCGGGTAGAAACGCCGGATCCGATGGTGGTACCGATCTACCTCATGACCCTGGAGCAGGCCCACACCCGGGAAAAGCGGCAGGATTACAGCTATGGGGCCCTCTACGGTTTCCTGCTCGCCTTGCTGGCTTTCAACGCCACGCTCTACGCCAGCCTGCGCAACTCGCGTTACATCCTCTATTCCTGGTACCTGGGCATGTTCCTGTTGATGAACATCTCCTATACCGGCCATGGATTCCAATGGTTTTGGCCGAACCATGTGAGCTGGGCGCAATGGTCCAATCCGGTCCTGATGGTGCTCTATGGGATCAGCGGGCTGTTCTTTGCCCTGCGCTTCCTGGATATGCGCAAGCATTTCCCGCGTATTCGCAAGGCCGTCCTGCTCTATTGCGCCGCCACCATGTTTCTCCTGGCGCTATCCATCCTGCTCGGCAATCAAACCTATGCCTTGCTGGTGGCGTTCATTTTCGCGTTCATGTTCTCCTGCATCATGCTTGGATTGGGAGTGATCTCCCTGCGCGGGGGCCAGAAATCCGCCCGCTATTTTCTCCTGGCCGCCATCGCGGCCATGGTGGGGGCCAGCTCCACCACCTTGGCCGTATCGGGCTTGATACCCCACAACGTCTGGACATTCCGCGCGGTCGACATCGGCATGGTGATGGATGCCACGCTGCTGGCGCTGGCCCTGGCCTATCAATTCCGCGTCGGCCAAGAGGAAAAGCACTTTGCCGAGCAGCTCGCCAAGCTTGACCCGCTCACCGGCATAAACAACCGGCGCGCCTTTTACGACCGGGCATCGCCAGTTTGGCACAGCGCGCTACGCCATCATCGCAACCTGTCCGTCGTGCTGTTGGATATCGATAATTTCAAGCGAATCAATGACGCCTTCGGCCATGCCCATGGCGACGAGGTATTGATCGCGGCGGCCAAAGCCTTGATGCAATCGATCCGACAAGAAGACGTGGCGGCCCGGTGGGGCGGCGAGGAATTCATCCTGCTCCTGCCCGAAACGGATATTCACGAGGCGGTGGCCCTGGCGGAAAGGCTGCGCATCGCCATCGCCGGCATCCGCATGAAGCGTGCCGACGGCGAAACCACCTTTGCGGCGAGTTTCGGCGTGGCCCAGAGGGAGGCCCATCACGCCAGTCTGGACTCCCTGATCTCGAGCGCGGACAACTATCTCTATCAATCGAAAGACAAGGGGCGTAACCAGGTCAGCTATAGCCTGTCGACCAGCCCGGTGTGATCTCGGTGTTGTTTACGAGGCGGGATGTGATTGCGCCCAGGTTTGCTGGAGGCGTAGTTACCGTGTTCGGAATGGCGCTATTGGGAAGCGGCGAATCGCCGGGACAAAACCTGATTTCGGGGAACGGGCAGCCGGAATCGGCTGCCCGATGGATCAAGCCAGCTGGCGGCTGCTCAGACGGAACTTGAACTCGGCCGGGTCACGGCCGTCCAGTTTGCTGTCGCCGAACTCGGCATATGGGTACATCAGGTAAGGCAGGGACGTGCCGGCCTTGGCGGGCGGGACGAAGTCCCGGGCGTAGTTGAAGCCCACCCAGTTCATCTCCCAGTAGCCGAACAAGCGCGTGCGCAGGTCGACGATCTTCGGGTCATCCAGGGCCAGCTTTTCCTCCAGTACCGCCTTGCGCACGTCGGCCGGGTCCACCGGCACCCAGCCGTGGCGGGGCGAGAAGTACTCCGCCCGGCAATGCTGGGCCTTGGAGACGTCGCCGGCCTTGCCCAGGCTCTTGAACTGGGCGGAGTCGGCCACACGCACGCCATAAAACTCCCGAGCCGGGATGCCGGCGGCGCGGGCCAGGCCCACGAACAGGGAGTTGATGTCGGCGCACTTGCCGCTCAGGTTGCCGGTTTCCAGCATGGTCTTGATGTTGCCCAGACCGCAGCCCCGGGTCTTGGGATCGCGGAAGGTGTTATCCACGATCCATTCGTAGATGGCCCGGGCCCGGGCATCCGGCGTCTTGATCCTCTTGACGATCTTGGCGGCGGTCTCGGCGACGATGCCGTCCACCGGCATGTGTTCGGTGGGCTTGAGATACAGCGCGACCTCGTCGCTATCGCGCAGATGCCGCGCGGCAGCGGCCATGTACCGGTTGCGGGTGGCCACCTGGGCGGTCACGGTCAGCAGCCGATTGGCGTCGTTCTCGCCCCACTCCGCGGCGAAGACGGGGGCCTGGTAGGTGTCGTCCCAGTGCAGGGCGGCATTGGCCTTGCCCTTCCAGTCGACCGCCAGCATCCGCTGGTAGTCGCCGGCATTCTGAGGCAGGGGCAGCCAGACCCGGCCGGCCCCCTTGTGATTGGAAACATCGACCTCGTAGGCCAATTCGAAGGTGCGCCAGTCGGTAGCCATGCCTCCCGCCTCGGCCAGCACCTGGGGTGCCGCCGTGAACAAGGGAGTCATTGCCGCCAAGCGCAGAAATTCACGTCGTTTCATCATTTCTCCTAAAACGTTTTTCCCGTGTGTCTGCGAACGCCGTCCATGTTGTCGGGATGGGCCCGGGTAGATAGGCCGTTTTGTTCCCCATGGAAGGCGGGCGGGAGTGTACCTCAGGCGTTGCCGCTCCCTGTCGACGGCGTCGACCGATCCTGTGGCGCTGAACCCCGGGCTGTATTGGCCTTGAAAACATGGCCGGATGAATGGGCCGCGCTCTTCAATTAACCCCTCAGCGATTTTTTCCGGTGCCCGATTGCCGGATTACCCCCCCAGCTTGCAGCCGCCTGTCCGCACCGACGGATCACCGCCTCCCGCCTTGCGGCTCGGGTCGCCAAGGCGTGACGCCTCCATGAGCGTCCGGATCGTCTTTTCCCTGCTCCTGCTGCTGCTCGCCGTCTTGTGGGGGGCACGCCTATCCAGGCCACGCTGTCCCAGGCCGATGCCATCGGCCGTTATGCCGGCTATCTCAAGGAGGTCGATGCCGGGTTCACCCTGGAGGAGAGCAACCGCCAGGCCATCGACCTGATGCTGGAAATCCGCGACGCCTACGAGGACCACGTCACGCCCATGGTCATCTTGAAACTGGGCAGGGAGGCCGGGGCGCCATCATTTGAGATGGCTGGAGGCATGCATGCCGACGGCGATCTTCCGATCGTTCTCCCGGGAGGAATGAATGGTCGGTCGGTGGTTTTCCGGGGAACAGCCATTGTTGTCCGCGCGGTGGAGCGAGTCGCTTCTGTCCTGTAGCATCCTGGCACGCATCCGGCCGGGTCGTTTCAGCAAGGGGATCGGTTGGTCCGGGAGGCGCCTGCATCGATTTCAATAATTATGGAGAGGAGAACCATGAGAATTACTTCCAGCATTTTGGCCGTATCCACCCTTTGTCTGATGTCCGCCGCCCAGGCCAGTTCCTGCGGGGACAAGATCTGTGTGCCCGAGGATTTCTCGGCGCCCGGCGGCGCGGATTTCAATATGGATCTGCTGGCCGGGGACGTGTTTTTGAATTTGGGGGGAGGCAGCATTGGGGGGTATGTGCTTGGCAACCTTCAGCCCATCCGCTTTCATGCCTCGCCCTTCACCGGCGCCAGCGCGGATTCGGTCGGCACTTCGACCCTGTCCTACGCCAATATCGATCACTACACGATTGGCGAGTTTCTTGTATTTGGTTCCATCGCCACGTTTTATCTGAATGGCCAGGGTATCGGCAGTCTGGTGGATATCGATGGCAGAAAGGGCGACTGGTCATTGAGCGTGCCGCTGTTCGCGACCTGGTCCAGAACCGAGTTTGATTTCGGGCAGGTGCTGTTCAGTACGGCGGCCAGTTACGCCTACCTCGATGACAGGAATACGCCGCAAACCATGGCGGGACGCAGCATGGACTACGCCAGCGGCGATGCCTTTCTGGTCGGGCAGGCGACCGTCACCGGCGATACCCCTTTCCCCGGGCTTAGCGTAACGCTGGGAATTAATGGCAACGACCCGGTGGTATCGAATGTGCCGGAGCCCACGGTGATGTGGTCAATGTTGTCGGGGCTGGGACTGCTGGCTGTGGCCGCCAAGCGACGCAGAAGCGCCGCCGTGACCTGACCTCCGAAATCGTCTGAAGGCAAAACGGGCCATGACGTGGCCCGTTTTGCTTTGTGGAGCCAGCGGCGCTACCCACCGCTTCCGTTAGGCAAACAAGTTGGCCCGGTGCCCGTCTTTCACCTCGAGCGGGAGTGGCGGGGCCCGTTTACGCCTTCTCCTCCGCCAGCAAGGCGAGCAGGACGTCGGGACACACCGGTTTGGCGAGGTGGTGGTCGCAGCCCGCCGCCAGGGCGCGGTCCCGGGTGGTTTCGTCGGCATAGCCGGTCACCGCCACCAGGCGGGGTTCGCCACCTTGCGGCAGTTGGCGCAGGCGCTGGGCGGTTTCGAAGCCATCCAGGCCCTTGAGGCCGATGTCCAGCAGCACCACCCGGGGGAGGAAGCTGGGGAAGCGTT
>JBGSHR010000323.1:0-2372 GCA_041752155.1 Thiobacillaceae bacterium
GCGGGCGGTGGCGCGCAGCTATGCCGACGCCCCCGGAGATCGACGGCGTGGTGCACATCGCCCAGGGCCAGGGGCTCAAGCCGGGCGACTTCGTGAAGGTGAAGATCACCCGCTCCGACGACTATGATTTGTGGGGTAAGCCGTTGTAGGGGATGGGTGGGATACGGGTTGTGGCAGAGGATTCCCAGGAAAGGGTGGATGATGAATGCGCGTGTTGAAGCACTGATTGAGCAGGCCCGCGAACTGTCGCGAGAAGAGCGTGTCGCCGTACTCGATGCGCTCCAGGAGCTTGTCACCCCGCCTGACGCGGCGTGGGAAGCGGCTTGGGCCAAGGAATGCGAGGATCGACTCGCCGCCTTTGAACGTGGCGAAATCGAGGCCGAGGAATTCGACGTGGTCATGGAGCGGATGCGCGAGGAATTTCTCGCCAAATGAAGGTGCGCCTGCTCCCACCCGCCACCACTGAACTGAGTGAGGCGATGGCGTGGTATCGCGAGCGTAGCCCTCGCGCCGCCGAGGCGTTTTGGCTGCGGGTCCTGGAAGCGCGGCGCTCGATCGTTCTGTTTCCTCATGCCGCCCCTCTGATGGATCAACGGATAAGGCGATTCATCCTGTCCGGTTTTCCCTACGATCTGATTTACAGCGCGCTGGCGGATGAGATCCTCATCATTGCCTACGCCCACCACAGCAGCCGTCCCGGCTATTGGAAAGCACGTCTGCCAATGAGCACTGACTCCCCATTTTCCTTGGCATCAACTCGCCTAAATGACTGACACCGTCCAGATCTGGAAACCCCACGTGGTAGTGGCCGCCGTCATCGAGCAGGACGGCAAGTTCCTGTTGGTGGAGGAGCACACCGACGAGGGCCTGCGCTTCAACCAGCCCGCCGGCCATCTGGAGGAGGGCGAGTCCCTGCTGGACGCGGTGCGGCGCGAGGCCTTCGAGGAGACCGCCCACCACTTCGAGCCCCAGGCCCTGCTGGGCGTGTACCGCTGGCGCCATCCCGGCAAGCCCCAGTCTGGAAAACCTCGGCGCACCTATCTGCGCTTCGCCTTCACCGGCACCGTCACCGGCTTCGATCCCAGCGCCGCCCTGGACGAGGGCATCCTGCGGGCGGTGTGGATGAGCGCCGAGGAGATCGCCGCCAGCGTGCCGCGCCACCGCAGCCCGCTGTTGCAGCAGTGCGTGAACGATTACCTGGGCGGGCAGCGCTATCCGCTGGCATTGCTGACGGATTTTGCCGATGTGGTGTGAGGCCGGCGGGGTCGCTGGCGGCCGGATCATGGGCGCATACCGCGTTAAATCCCTCCTAGCCCCCCTTTTGCAAAGGGGGGGACCTCCACGCATCGGGTCGAGCAGGGGTTTCCCCCCTTTGCAAAAGGGGGGCAGGGGGGATTTGCGACTGCTCGCACGGCACCAATCCCGACCCCAACCCCAACCCGCCCAGGCCGCCCCATGAGCCGAATCGTGGTGGGCCTGTCCGGCGGCGTGGACTCCGCCGTCACCGCCTGGCTGCTGAAGCAGCAGGGCCACGAGGTGGTGGGCGTGTTCATGAAGAACTGGGAGGCGGACGACCTGGAGGAGAACTGCCCCATCGCCCAGGACTACCAGGACGTGCTGGCCATCGCCGAGGTGCTGGGCATCGAGGTGCAACTGGTCAACTTCAGCCGGGAATACCAGGAGCGGGTGTTCGCCTATTTCCTGGCGGAATACCAGGCCGGCCGCACCCCCAATCCGGATGTGCTGTGCAACGCCGAGATCAAGTTCAAGGCCTTCCTGGACCATGCCCTGACCCTGGGGGCGGACTACTTGGCCACCGGCCACTACGCCCGCTTGGCGGGGGAGACGCCCGGGCGCCAACTGCTCAAGGCGGTGGATGCCAACAAGGACCAGAGCTATTTCCTCTACCGCCTGAACCAGCAGCAGATCGCCCGGGCGCTGTTTCCACTGGGCGAGCTCACCAAGCCGGCGGTGCGGGAGCTGGCGCGCCAGGCCAATCTGCCGGTGGCGGAGAAGAAGGACAGCACCGGCATCTGCTTCATCGGCGAGCGACCGTTCCGGGAGTTCCTGCAACGCTACATGCCGATCCAGCCCGGCGACATGGTGACCCCGGAGGGCAAGGTCATGGGCCGGCACCAGGGCCTCATGTACCACACCCTGGGCCAGCGCAAGGGCCTGGGTATCGGCGGCGTCAAAGGGGGCGAGGAGGGTGTGCCCTGGTTCGTGGCGGGAAAGGATCTGGCGCGCAACCGGCTCATCGTCGTGCAGGGGCATGAGCATCCCCTGTTGTTGTCGAGTACGTTGCAAGCGGCGGATCTTTCCTGGGTCGGCGAGCCACCCGAGGCCGGCCGGCGCTACGGCGCCAAGACCCG
>JBGSHR010000324.1:0-1878 GCA_041752155.1 Thiobacillaceae bacterium
CCACGCACCTGGGCCGGGGCGGTGCCGCCGATGTGGTCGCGGGCGGAGACCGATCCCTCCAGGGTCAGCACGGCATAGACGTCCTCGCCCACCAGGGGAGAGAAAGATTGCAACTCGGCCAGGGGCAGATCGGCCAGATCGCAGCCCTTCTGCTCGGCCGTGCGCACCGCCCTGGCGACCACGCCATGGGCCTCGCGGAACGGCAGTCCCTTCTTCACCAGATAGTCGGCCAGGTCGGTGGCGGTGGCGAAGCCTTCCACCGCCGCCTGGCGCATGCGCTCGGCCTTGACCTGGATGCCCGGCACCAGCTCGGCGAAGATGGCCAAGGAATCCACCAGGGTATCCGCCGCGTCGAACAGGGGTTCCTTGTCCTCCTGGTTGTCCTTGTTGTAGGCCAGGGGCTGGCCCTTCATCAGGGTCAGCAAGGCGACGAGATGGCCGTTCATGCGGCCGGTCTTGCCGCGCATCAGCTCCGGCACGTCCGGGTTTTTCTTCTGGGGCATGATGCTTGATCCGGTGCAGAAGCGGTCGGGCAGGTCGATGAAGCCGAAGCGCGGCGTCATCCAGATCACCAGCTCCTCCGACATGCGCGACAGGTGGGTCATGATCAAGGCGCCGCAGGCCAGGAATTCGATGGCGAAATCCCGGTCGGAAACCGCATCCAGGGAGTTCTCGCACACGCTATCGAAACCCAGCTCGGCGGCCACGAATTCCCGCTCGATGGGATAGCTGGTGCCGGCCAGGGCGGCCGCCCCCAGGGGCAGACGATTGACCCGGCGGCGGCAATCGGTGAGGCGCTCCGCATCCCGGGCCAGCATTTCGTGCCAGGCCATGAGGTGATGGCCGAAGGTCACCGGCTGGGCGGCCTGGAGGTGGGTGAAGCCGGGCATGATGGTGTCGGCGTGGCGTTCCGCCTGATCCAGCAGGGCCAGGCGCGCGGCGTGGATCACGACCTGGATGCGGTCGATGGCATCGCGCAGCCACAGGCGGATATCCGTGGCCACCTGGTCGTTGCGGGAGCGGCCGGTGTGCAGACGCTTGCCGGCGTCGCCCACCTTCTTGGTCAGTGCCCGCTCGATGTTGAAGTGCACGTCCTCGTCGTCCAGATGCCAGGTGAATCGGCCCGCGACGAAATCCGCCAGGATCTCCCCCAGGCCCCGGCGGATGTCGGCCAGATCCTGATCGGAGAGCACGCCCACCTTGTGCAGCATGGCGGCGTGGGCCAGGGAGCCCTGGATGTCGAACGGCGCCAGGCGCCAGTCGAACGGGATGGAGGCGGTGTAACGCTTGACGCGCGCATCCACCGGTTCGCTAAAACGATCGGACCAGGTTTGTTCCGCGAGCGGGGCTTGGCCGGTGGGGGGCGTTTCGTTGTGGCTCATGGGATGGTAGTTTGCGCACTGGGAGTTGGCTGAGACGGGAATTATCCTAAATTCCTCACCACAGAGACACAGAGGCGCGGAGAAAGGCCATGAATCCATGGCTTGCCTATCAACCGACGTTGACCGGATGGGTGATTACGCCTGGCGGCGCAATACTTTGTTTGCCCTCTGTGTTCTCTGTGCCTCTGTGGTGCAACTGGGTTTTTCAGGCTTATGACAAAAGAGACGGCATTACCCGACTTTCGTAATCTGGGCATCCTCCTGCGCGCCGTGCTGGCGGCCCAGGCCATCGTCCTGGCCGCTGCCCTGGTGGCCGCATCCGGGCCGGTCGAAGCGCTGGTGGTGTTCCTGGATTACACGGCCTATTTCGAGCCGCCCCTGCTCACCACCCTGCTGCTCCTGCTGCTGGCCATGCCCCATCTGGCCGCCCTCCCCGTGCCCGGGGCCTATGCCATCGCCGTCGCCATCGCGGCGGGGAGCGCCTCGCTCTGGCATG
>JBGSHR010000325.1:0-17742 GCA_041752155.1 Thiobacillaceae bacterium
GACATTGCTTCCGCTTAGCGCGCCGCGTGCGAACAGGCGGGGCCGACTGATACAATCCTCGCTTTCGGCTCTTTCTACACCGTGGCCGAGGTAATGGTTGAAATCAACGCCCATGGCTGACATTCCCGTGACCCAGGACGAACTGGCCCTGAGACGCCGCGCGCGCCGGCGCCTGGTGGGGGCGATCGCCATCGCCCTGACCGCCGTGGTGGTCCTGCCCATGCTGTTCGATCCGGAGCCCAAGCCCCTGGGGCCGGAAGTGGACATCCGCATTCCCGCGCAAGACACCCCATTCGAACCCAGCCCCACATCGTCGACTCCCCCGGCAATGCCCCCGGCCCAGGAACCCGAGCCGATGGAGGCCGAACCGACCCTGCCGACCCCCGCGAACCCCCCGGGCCCGCAGCAGGTGGAAGCAGGAAAGAAGACCCGCCTGGACAAGCCTGGCCCCATCCAGAGCAAACCCATCCAGAGCAAACCGGACAAGCCCGATCCCGTCCCGGCTAAACCCCCTGTGCCAGCCAAGCCGCCACTGCCGACCAAGACGCCGGTGGCCGCCGCCGAAACCGGCTATTACCTGCAACTGGGGGCCTTCAGCAGCCAGACCAATGCCAAGCTGCTCCAGGCCAAGGTGCGGGCCAGCGGCTTCAAGGTCGGGATTTCCGATGGAAATGGCCAGTACCGGGTGCGGGTCGGCCCGGTGGCTGATCATGCCAAGGCCCTGGATTACCAGGAACAACTCAAGGCCAAGGGCTTCAACCCGGTCTTGGTGGGGCCATGACCAGCCTGGATTTCATCGTTATCGGCATTCTGGCGGGGTCCACCCTTCTGGGGCTGATGCGCGGCCTGGTGCGGGAATCCTTCTCCCTGGCGGCCTGGGTGCTGGCCTTTGTCGGCGCCAAGTACCTGGCGCCGCTGCTGGCCCCCAGCCTGCCCGCCGCCGATGCCCCGGGGCTGCAACATGCCGCCGCCCTGGTACTGGTTTTTTTGACCATCCTGATTGTGGCCAGCCTGGTGGGCAAGCTGTTGTCCGGGCTGGTGAAGTGGGCGGGCCTGGGCGCCTATGACCGCATGCTGGGCGGCCTGTTCGGCATGTTGCGGGCGGGGGTGGCGGTAGTCGGCCTCGCCTTGGTCGCCGGCCTCACCGCCTTGCCGAAAAGCCAGATGTGGCAGCAGGCCCTGGTGCGGGGGCCGTTGGAACAGGCCAGCGCTAAAATCCAACCCTGGCTGCCCAAGGACTTGGCAGCCCTGATCAGTTTCTAAGGTTCTAAGGCGACATCATGTGTGGCATCGTCGGCATCTTCTCGCGTCAACCCGTCAATCAGCTGTTGTATGACGGCTTGCAGTTGCTCCAGCACCGTGGTCAGGATGCCGCCGGCATCGTCACCATGGATGGCAGCATGTTCCACATGCACAAGCACCTGGGCATGGTGCGCGACGTGTTCCGCACCCGGGACATGCGTAACCTGATCGGCAACATCGGCATCGCCCATGTGCGCTATCCCACCGCGGGTTCCGCCGCCAGCCCGGCCGAGGCCCAGCCGTTCTATGTGAATTCGCCTTTCGGCATCGTCCTGGGCCACAACGGCAACCTCACCAATACCGATACGCTGCAGCAGGAGCTGTTCCTGGATGACCTGCGCCATGTCAACACCAGTTCCGATTCCGAGGTGCTGCTCAACGTCCTGGCCCATGAGTTGCAAGAAGCGATCCACGGCCATCGCCTGACGGCGGAAGACGTGTTCACGGCGGTATCGGGCGTGCATCGGCGCTGCAAGGGGGCTTATGCCGTGGTGGCCATGATCGCCGGTTTCGGCCTGGTGGCCTTCCGCGATCCCCACGGCATCCGCCCCCTGGTGATCGGCCGCATGGATACCGAGGCCGGCCCGGAATGGATCGTCGCCTCTGAAAGCGTGGCGCTGGAAGGCATGGGCTTCCAGATCGTCGGCGATGTGGCGCCCGGCGAGGCGGTACTGATCACTTCGGACGGCGAAT
The DNA here is from genome assembly GCA_041752155.1 of Thiobacillaceae bacterium. GTDB lineage: Bacteria > Pseudomonadota > Gammaproteobacteria > Burkholderiales > Thiobacillaceae > PFJX01. The sequence continues at coordinate 1,996 of JBGSHR010000325.1, forward strand.
ATCTCAGTCGCCAGTGCGCCAGCGCGCCCAGCTTCACCCCCTGCATCTTCGAATACGTTTACTTCGCCCGCCCGGATTCGGTGATGGATGGCACCTCCATCTACGAGAGCCGGCTGCGCATGGGCGAGTACCTGGCGGAAAAGATGAAGCGCCAGTTCAGCCATCTCAAGATCGATCTGGTGGTCCCCATCCCCGACACCAGCCGACCTTCCGCCCTGCAGCTGGCCTTCAAGCTGGGGCTGCCCTATCGCGAGGGCTTCATCAAGAACCGCTACATCGGCCGCACCTTCATCATGCCGGGCCAGCCCGAGCGCAAGAAGTCCGTGCGCCAGAAGCTCAACGCCATGCCCCTGGAGTTCCAGGGCAAGAGCGTGCTACTGGTGGACGACTCCATCGTGCGTGGCACCACCAGCCGGGAGATCATCCAGATGGCCCGGGATGCCGGCGCCACGGCGGTGTACTTCGCCTCCGCCAGCCCGCCGGTGCGTTTTCCCAACGTCTACGGCATCGATATGCCCACGCGCCGGGAATTGCTGGCCAATGGCCGCAGCGATGCGGAAATCGCCGCCGAGATCGGCGCCGACGCGGTGATCTACCAGGACCTGGACGACCTCATCGCCGCCGTGAAGTCGGTCAATCCCCATATCACGCGTTTCGACGCTTCCTGTTTCGATGGCGTATATGTCACGGGCGACGTGACCGAGGAATATCTCGCCCGCCTCGAAGGTCAGCGCGACGGCAGTATTCCCAGCACGCCGGCCACGCGCCAGATGGATCTGAATCTGGCCTCTGCTTGAAAGGGGCAAGGTACAAGGGGCAAGGAAAACCGGTGCGGCTATCCCTGGGGTGACAGAACATCCCGTCATTCCGGCGCAGCCCTGGAATCCAGGGTTTTTCCCCCCGAGTGACGGGTCCACCTGAGCTGACGTAGACTTTCCTTGCCCCTTGCCCCTTGCCCCTTGCCCCTTGCTTAGCCCCTGACACATGACCCCACCCCTCCATCCCGACACCCTGGCGGTGCGCGCCGGCACCCAACGCAGCGCCTTCCAGGAGCATTCCGAGGCCCTGTACCTCACCTCCAGCTTCGTCTTCGGCAGCGCCGCCGAGGCCGCCGCGCGCTTCTCCGGCGCGGAGCCGGGCCCCATCTACGCCCGCTTCACCAATCCCAGCGTCACCATGTTCGAGGAGCGCCTGGCCGCCATGGAAGGCGCCGAGCGTTGCGTCGCCTTCGCCTCCGGCATGGCCGCCATCCTGGCTACGGTCATGGGCCTGATGAAGGCGGGCGAACACGTGGTGGCGTCCCGCTCCATCTTCGGTTCCACGGTGCAGCTGTTCCAGAACATCCTGGGCCGTTTCGGCGTCGAGACCACCTTTGTGTCCCCCACCGATCCGGCGGAATGGCGTGGGGCGGTCAAACCCAATACCCGGCTGTTCTTCGTCGAGTCGCCCTCCAACCCCCTCACCGAGGTGAGCGACATCCGCGCCCTGGCGGACATCGCCCATGAGCACGACATCTGGCTGGCGGTGGACAACTGCTTCTGCTCCCCCGCCCTGCAACGGCCCCTGGATCTGGGGGCGGATATCGTCATCCATTCCGCCACCAAGTATCTGGACGGGCAGGGCAGGGTGCTGGGCGGCGCGGTGCTGGGCAGGAAGGATCTGATGGAAGGCGTCTACACCTTCCTGCGCACCGCCGGGCCGACTCTGTCCGCCTTCAATGCCTGGGTGTTGTTGAAGGGCTTGGAGACCCTGTCCCTGCGCATGGCGGCCCATTCCGCCCACGCCCTGGAACTGGCCACCTGGCTGCAAGACCAGCCCGGGGTGAAACGGGTGCTGTATCCCGGCCTGCCCTCCCATCCCCAGCATGCCCTGGCCATGGCCCAGCAGCGGACCGGCGGCGGCATCGTCGCCTTCGAGCTGGAGGGCGGCAAGGACGCGGCCTGGCGCGTGATCGATGCCACCCGCATCATGTCCATCACCGCCAATCTGGGCGATACCCGCACCACCATCACCCATCCAGCCAGCACCACCCACAGCCGTCTCACCCCTGAGCAGCGCGCCGCCGCCGGTATCAGCGACGGCCTGATCCGCATCGCGGTGGGCTTGGAGGCGGTCGTGGATTTACAGGCCGATCTGAGTCGCGGGCTGGAGCCGGTGGGGAGCTGATCGCCGCATTGCCGAGGCTTCGACGCTGGCTTCGATACGCCTTGCGGGGCAAGGCTACTCAGCCCGAACGGCCTGGCTTCTTGTTCTCCTTCTTAGCTGTAGTCCGCAATCCCTTGCCGACGCGCTTGATTGCCGCGCGTGATGTCCTTCGATACGCCCGCGTGGCGGGTTACTCAGGGCGAACGGGGGAAGGTGCGTCGAGATTCATTCGGGGAGATGCGCCGTTCGGACTGAGTGGCCCAACCCATTCGTCCCAGCTCGTTCGTCCCGAGTAGGCGCGTAGCGCCGTATCGAGGGGTGTGTGCGTATCGAAGGGCCTCGGGCCCCGCTCAGGCCGCGAAACTCTTCAGCTTCTGCCGATCCACCACGGTGATGGTGCGTCCCTTGACCTGTATCAGTCCCGCCTCGGTCAGATGCCCCAGCACCCGCGACAGGGTTTCCGGGGCGAGATTCAACTGGGAGGCGATGGTCTGCTTGCTGGTGGCCAGGCTGATCTCGAAGCTGGGGGATTCTCCGGCGGGGGCGGACTGGTTGAGAAAACACACCACCCGCTGGGCGCTGGTACGCAAGGTGCAGGCCTCCATGTCTCCCAACAGTTCGTGCAGCCGGCTGGACAGGCTGGCCAACATCTTGCGCGATAGCGTGCCGCTGCTATCCAGGGCATCCAGCAAGACCCGGTTGGAAATCACTATCACGATGCTGTCCACCGTGGCCTGGGCCGTGACTGGATAGGGTTTTTCCAGGAACGCCACCGCCTCGCCGAAGGTGCTGCCCGGCCCGCACATGTGCACCACCTTTTCCGTCCCATGGGTCGAGGGGAGGAATAGCTTGACCTGGCCCATGACCACCACATGCATCCCTTCCGGCGCATCCCCCTTGTGGAAGATGACCTCGTTCTTGCGCACGCGAAACTCGCGGCAACCGGCTGCTATCTGCGCCAATTCGGCATCGGACAGACCATTGAACAGGGGCTGGCGTGAAAGGATTTCCGTGACGGAGTGCCGTGTTTCCAGGATCAAGGGAGGCTCTCAATAAAGGTTATCGGGCTGCGCGAAATTAAGACATTTTTACGCATGGCTGAAACTTGACCGATGTCAAAGTAATTTAAGGACATGGTTGTCAGGATTTGTTCCCAGTCTAACCCGAGGAGGAAGACCGTGAATTTGTCAGGAATATTGGTCGTAGCCCAACCCGATTGGCAGGCCCAGGTCGTCTCGGCCTTGAACGCCTTGGAGGGAGTGGATGTGCATCAGGTGGATGAGGCGACCGGTCGCATCATCGCCGTGCAGGAAGCGGAAGACATCAGGTCGGAAATCGATGGGCTCAAGCGCATCAAGGCATTGCCCCACGTGATCATGGCGGAGATGGTCTACCACTACCTCGCCGAGGATGAGCGGACCTATGACGCCATGCCGCCTGAATTGCAGGATGCAGAGACGGATTTCGGTTCATGTGCCGTACCGGCATATCTGAATAGTTGATCGAGCAAGGAGGCTGAGATGGGACTTTCGCGTCGTGAATTTCTGAAGACCAGTGTTGCCGGGGCGACTGCCGCCACGGTGGGTATGCCCTTGGCGAAACAGGCCGAGGCCGCCGTCAAGGCGGGTGAGGCGGGCTGGCAGTGGGACAAGGGTGTGTGTCGTTTCTGCGGCACCGGCTGCGGCATCATGATCGCCACCAAGGGCGGCCGTATCGTCGCCACCAAGGGCGACCCGGATGCGCCGGTGAACCGTGGCCTGAACTGCGTCAAGGGCTACTTCAACGGCAAGATCAACTACGGCAAGGACCGCCTGACCCAGCCCCTGCTGCGCATGACCAACGGCAAGTTCGACAAGAAGGGCAAGTTCGTGCCCATCTCCTGGGAACAGGCACTCGACGTCATGGAAGAAAAGATGCGCTGGGCAATGAAGGAAAAAGGCCCGCATGGCTTGTCCATCTTCGGCTCAGGCCAGTACACCATCCATGAGGGCTATACCGCCGCCAAGCTGATGAAGGCCGGCTTCCGCTCCAACAACCTCGACCCGAACGCGCGCCATTGCATGGCCTCCGCCGTGGTCGGTTTCATGCAGACCTTCGGTATCGACGAGCCGCAGGGCAACTACGACGACATCGAGCACACCGACACCGCCGTGCTGTGGGGCGCCAACATGGCGGAGATGCACCCGATCCTGTGGTCGCGCATCACCGACCGTCGCCTGACTCACTCCAAGATGAAGGTGGTCAACCTGTCGGTCTACGGCAACATGTCCTCCGACATCGCCGACCTGGAAATCATCTTCTCGCCCAGCGGCGACCTGGCGATCCAGAACTACATCGCCCGCGAGATCGTCAAGCGCGATGCCATCGACCACGATTACGTCAAGAAACACACCCAGTTCGCGACCGGCCCTTATGACATCGGCTATGGGTTCCGTCCCAAGAATGCCGACAAGTTCCACACGGCCGCCGAGATGGAGATCGTCAAGAACGAGCAGTCCCATGTCATCGACAAGTGGGAGGCCATCGGTCAGCGCAAGAAAGAAGGCGATGTGGTGGCGCAGAAGAATGCCGCCACGCCGATGAAGGATTGGGCGATCAGCTTTGAAGATTTCAAGACCGCCGTCGAGCCTTACACCCTGGACTTCACCGCCGCCGTCGCCAAGGGCGATCCGGACGAGCCGATGGATGCCTTCAAGGCCAAGCTGCAACAACTCGCCGACCTGTACTGCGAGAAGGGCCGCAAGATCGTGTCCTACTGGACCATGGGCTTCAACCAGCACCAGCGCGGTTCCTGGGTGAACGAGCAGGCCTATATGAATCACCTGCTCACCGGTCGCCAGTGCAAGCCCGGCGACGGCGCTTTCTCCCTGACCGGTCAGCCTTCCGCCTGCGGCACGGCGCGCGAAGTGGGCACCTTCGCCCATCGTCTGCCGGCCGACATGGTGGTGATGAATCCGAAGCACCGGGCCATCGCCGAGAAGATATGGAAACTGCCCGCCGGTACCATCAATCCTCAGATGGGCAGCCACTTCGTCAAGATCATGCGCGATCTGGAAGACGGCCAGATCTTGTTCAGCTGGACCCAGGTCAACAATCCCTGGCAGAACACCGCCAACGTCAATCACTGGATCAAGGCCGCGCGCGAGATGAACAACTTCATCGTCGTCGCTGATGCCTACCCTGGCGTTTCCTGCAAGGTGGCCGACCTGATCCTGCCGGCCGCGATGATCAACGAGAAGTGGGGCGCTTACGGCAACGCCGAGCGCCGTACCCAGGTCTGGCGTCAGCAGATTCTGCCCCCCGGCCAGGCGCGCGCCGATATCTGGATGATGCTGGAGCTGTCCAAGCGCTTCAAACTCAAGGATGTTTGGGGCGCGCAGAAGATACCCGGCCTCGAGGGCGGTCTGCCGGATGTGCTGCCCGCCGCCCAGGCGATGGGCTACAGCCCGGAATCGACGCTTTACGACGTGCTGTTCGCGACCGCCGAGAACAAGAAGCACAAGTGGCCCGACCCCATCGCCAAAGGGCACGGCAACCATGTTGCCGACTTGTTGAAGGATGGCTGGTTCCCCGAAAAAGCATTGTTCGAGGAATACCGCCAGTTCGGCCACGGCCACGGCCATGACCTGGCGCCGTTCGACATCTATCACCATGACAAGGTGCGCGGTCTGCGCTGGCCGGTGATCGAGAAAGATGGCAAGTGGGTGGAAACCCTGTGGCGCAACAACGAGAAGTACGACTCGTATGTCGCCAAAGGCTCCGGTTTCGACTTCTACGGCAACAACGGCGCCGCCCTGGTGATGGGCGATCTGGACAAGCCGGGCGATCCGGCCAAGAAGGTGGATATCTCCCATAAGGCCAAGATATATTTCCGACCCTATGCCTCTCCGGTCGAGAAGCCCGATGCCAACTACGACCTGTGGCTGTGTACCGGCCGCGTGCTGGAACACTGGCACTCCGGCACCATGACCCGGCGCGTGCCGGAACTGCACCGGGCCGTGCCCGAGGCCGTGTGCTGGATCAACACCAAGGACGCCGAGTCTCGTGGCCTGAAGCGCAACGACCTGGTGTGGGTGGAGTCGCGTCGCGGCAAGGTGCGGGTGCGCATCGAAACCGGCGGTCGCAATCGTGTGCCGCGGGGTCTGGTGTACGTGCCCTGGTTCGACGAGAGCGTCCTGATCAACAGGGTGACCCTGGACGCCACTTGTCCGCTGTCGAAAGAGACGGACTACAAGAAGTGCGCGGTCAAGGTCTACAAGGCCTGATGTAGCAATCCGGCCCTCTCCTTGTTTGGAGAGGGCCGGGGTGAGGGAGCATGGCTCGCTTCCTGACCCCGGCCTGAACTGTGGCCCGTATCGATAGGTGAATGAAATGTCCGAGCAAGGTCCTGGTGGCCTGAACCCAAACCGCCGCGATTTTCTGGTGAAGCTGGCGCAAGGCGCCGCCATCGCCGGCACCGGTGGGCTCCTGTGGGACTACATCCTGCGCAACGAGGCGCGCGCCGCCCCGTATGCTTTGCGTCCGCCCGGCGCCCTGGCGGAAGACGATTTCAACGCCGCCTGCATCAAGTGCGGGCAATGCGTGGTCGACTGCCCGCCGCATATCCTCAAGCTGCAACCGGCCGGCGGCGATTTACCCATCGGCATGCCGCTTTACACACCGCGCACCGGTGCCTGCATCATGTGTCCGGACATCCCCTGCATGAAGGCCTGTCCCACCGGGGCTTTGTCGCCGGAACTCAAGCGTATCGAGGATGCGCGCATGGGGTTGGCGGTGATCGACATGGAAAACTGTCTGTCCTACAAGGGCTTACGCTGCGAAATCTGCCATCGCGAATGCCCCCTCAAGGGCAAGGCGATCACTCTGGAAACGCATCCGAGGCAGATTTCCAAACATGCCATGTTCATTCCCCTGGTGCATTCCGATGCCTGTACCGGCTGCGGTATCTGCGAGAAGGCCTGCCCCACGGAGATCGCCGCCATCCGCATCCTGCCGCACAAGCTGGTGCAGGGAAAAATCGGCGAGCATTACCGCTTGGGTTGGACCTTCGATAGCGAGGTCACCCAGGACTTCAAGCCGGCCGAGGCAGCGCCCGCGAACGCGCCGGATGCCCCCGTGCCCAAGACGGCGCCAGGCATGGATTATCTCAATGAGGGTGGGCTATGAGCGCGTTGCCCCCCTTCAGCAAGGCCGATGCCCTGGCGTCGGTGGAAAAACTCCACAACCGCACTTTGCGCGCTCGGCTATGGTCTTGGCGCTACATCGTCCTGCGACGGCTCAGCCAGTTCGGCATCCTTTTGATGTTCTTCGGCACGGCGCACTGGGGCTGGCAGGTGGCCAAGGACGTGCCCCTGCTACGTGGCAACCTGTCGGCGTCGAAATTCATCGGCCAGATTCCCTTGACCGATCCCTTCGCCGCCTTGCAGATATTTCTGGCCGGCCATGACCTGCTTCAGGAAAGCCTGATCGGCGCGGCCATCCTGCTGGGCATCTATTTCCTGATCGGCGGTCGCGTGTTCTGTGCCTGGGTGTGTCCGGTGAACGTGGTGACCGACGCCGCCGGCTGGCTGCGCAACAAGCTGGGCATCCAAGCCATTTTCCATCTGCCGCGCACACTCAGATATTTCATCCTGGTGGCCGCCTTGTTGATCTCGGCCATCGCTGGCCTGGCCGCGTTCGAGTGGGTCAGCCCGATCGGCATGGCGCATCGCGAGATCATCTTCGGCCTGGGCATGGGCTTCACCGCGCTGCTGGCGATCTTTCTGTTCGATCTGCTGATCCTGAAGCATGGCTGGTGCGGCCATCTCTGCCCGCTTGGCGCGTTCTACAGCCTGATCGGCAAGACCGCCCAGATTCGGGTGCGCTTCGACAAACACACCTGCACCCACTGCGCTGAGTGCGCCAAGATTTGCCCGGAACCCCAGGTGCTCAATCTTAAAAAGCTGGAAGAACGCGGTTATGTGTTCGCCGGCGAATGCAGCAATTGCGGCCGTTGTACCCCGATCTGCCCGGAGGGCAGCCTGAAGTTCGATTTCAAACCCTTGATCCGCGGCCACAACGCGCAGGCGGACATTATTGCTGTTCAAAGGAGGACGAGATGAGCAAATCCCTGAGGAAAACTGCGTTGTTGCCTGTGATCCTGGCTTCGCTCTTATCCCTGCCCGCCCAGGCGGTGCAGGATCAGGCCATTCCCGATAGCGATCTCGGCCTGTACAAGAGCAGTGTCTATGACGATCCCGCCCCGCCCGTCATCCAGTATGGCGGCGGCGACCCGGGCACCAACAAACGCGCGGCCCGCTCCTATAACAGCGCGCCCCCCATGATCACCCACACCATCCAGGACATGGTGCCCATCACCCGCGACTCCAACCTGTGCAAAGACTGCCATGTGCAACCGGACCTGATCGGCCAGAAGCTGACCCCGGGCATGCCGGTGCCGGCGCCGGCCAGCCACTATGTCAGCGTCAAGAAGGGCGAGCTGTACATGGGGCGCTGGAACTGCACCCAGTGCCATCGCCCCCAAGCCAATGTCAAGGTCCTGGTCCAGAGCACGTTCAAGAAGCCCAAGTAAGCGGGTGCGATGTCCTGGCCGCGCCAGGACGAAGTCTGTCGGCAAGTCTTTGCCGACAGACCTGTACGGTAGTGGCATGAAGGGCCGCCAATCCCACCATGTCGGCGCCCGCCAAGTCCGCGTCGCTGTCGTGTGGTCTTGCTCCGCAAAGCCTGTCGAAGCATGGTCATCGGCTAGTGTCGCCCCATCAGGCCATATCGACCTGCGGCTACAATGGCGTCGTTCCATGCCGGTGCTGCGCCATGTCTTCCTTCCCCCACGTTCGCATCCTGTTTCCCGAGCCCTTGAATGTCGGCCCGGGAAAAATTCGCCTATTGGAAGCGATCCAGGAGGCGGGGTCCCTGTCCGGCGCGGCACGGGCCCTGCATATTTCGTATCGCCGCGCCTGGGACATGATGGATGCCCTCAATCGGAATGCCGGTCGCCCCTTGGTGGAGACCAGCACCGGCGGTGCGAAAGGGGGCGGGGCGCAACTCACCCCGGCGGGAATGATCCTGGTACGACGCTACAGGGAAGTCGAAGCCGTGGCGCGGCAGGCGGTCCAGGCGTACTGCCAGGATTGGGATGTCCTGGCGCCGGGAAACGACAAGGGCGGCCCGGAGGCCGCCCTTGTCGACAACTAGGCGGTATTCAGTTCTAGGCGGGTTTATCGCCGCCAGTGGGTTTGTCGCTACCGGCGGGCGGGATGTCGAACTGCCGGGCCGGGGAAACCGTGGAAATGGCGTGCTTGAAAATGGCCTGGACCGCCTGGTCATTGCCGCGCAGCAGCACCATGTACTGATCGAAGGACTCGATTCGGCCGACCAGTTTGATGCCATTGACCAGGAACACCGAGCAATGGATGTGCTCCTTGCGCAGGGTGTTCAGGAACTGATCCTGGAGATTTACGCGCTCGTTCATGATTATTAACCTGAGCTGATTTGATGCGGCATCATAGCATGGCCGGTTTGTCGGGGAGCCCGTGTCTTGTGGGTTCCCCGCCTTCCCGTATTGGCTTCCTGAAACCGAAATAGGCGGGGGCCCCGCGATACGCCTGCTACCCTCGATATGGCGCGATGCGCCTACTCGGGACGAACGGGCCGGGCTAGTCAAAACGAATGGGAATGCTCGATGAGACGCCGTTCGTGCTGAGTAGCCTTGCCCCGCAAGACGTATCGAAGCACCGCCCGCAGCGGCCTGAATGTTGATTGTTTGAAGCAGCCACGACCCGGAACTTATGAAATACAAAGACTACTACCAGATCCTGGGCGTCGCCCGGGATGCCAGCCAGGAAGAAATCAAGAAGGCCTACCGCCGCCTGGCGCGCAAATTCCACCCGGACGTTTCCAAGGAAAGCGGGGCGGAAGAGAAATTCAAGGACGTGAACGAGGCCAACGAGGTCTTGGCCGATCCGGAAAAACGCGCCGCCTATGACCAGTTGGGCCAGCATCGACCGGGCCAGAGTTTCCGCCCGCCGCCGGGCTGGGACGAACGCTTCGGCAACCATGGGGATTTCGCCGGGACGGATTATTCCGACCTGTTCTCGCAATTGTTCGGTGGCGCCGGCGGCATGGGCGGGCGTCAGGCCCACCATCGTCGTTCCCCGCCCAAGGGGCAGGACGTGGAAGCGGTGCTGAACCTGACCCTGGAAGAGGCCTTCCACGGGGCGGAGAAAAAAATCAACCTGAGCGGCGCCGACCAAGAGCGCGCCATCAACCTGCGCGTGCCCGCCGGCAGCCTGGCCGGCAAGCAGTTGCGCCTGGCGGGCAAGGGCCAGGCCTCGCCCTACGGTGGACCGGCCGGTGATCTGTATCTCACCATGCAGATCCTGCCCCACCCACGCTATCGCCTGGAAGGCAAGGACATCTATCTGGATACCCCCATCGCTGCGTGGGAAGCGGCCCTGGGCACCACCATCCAGGTCCCCACCCTGTCCGGTCATGTCCGCGTCAAGGTGCCGGAAGGCGCCAGAAGCGGCCAGAAACTCCGCTTCACCGGGCGCGGCATGCCCAGCGGCGCCCATCCCGGCGATTTCTATGTGCAGTTACAGGTGGTGGTGCCGACCAAGCTCGAAGACGAGGAGCGCCAGCTCTACGAGCAGTTGAAGGCCGTGTCCCGCTTCGATCCTCGACCGGAGTTTCCAAAAGCATAAAGCCGGGCATCCCATGCGATCCTCGGACCTGGCTAACAGGGTCCATGCCCGGCGAGCGTCAATTTGTCATATGCAAAAAGTATAAAGCGGGGGCCTCAACTGACGCGCGGCAGGGAACGCCCTGCCCAGCCCCCCCGCCGGCATGGAAAACACGTATTGCTTGGGCAACGATGAAAACCGGGACCGCCTGATCAGCATCATGGAAACCTCCCTGGAGGTCAGCAAGGCGACCCAGTTCTTCGCCTGGACCCAAGGTCCCCTGCAAAGCCTGTTGCCCCACGAGATCATGATCTGCGGCTCGGCCGATCCGCTTTCCGGCTCCCTGCGCCTGCGCTACTTCACCGCCACCCGCTACTTCAAGCCGGAACACTTCGAGGCCGCTTGTCATCCCCGCAGCGGCCTGATCCCCAAGATCGTGCGCCATTGGCACAACGTGCGTCGCCCCTGCTTCAGTCCGACACCCGAGGAAGAAGTTCCCTGCGACCCGGGCTGGGAGGACATGCTGTTGCGCCTGGAGCTCAAGAACATGGCGGCTCACGGCCTGCTCGCGCCGGGCGGCGACGTGCACGCCTGGTTCGGCCTGTTCCGGGTGCCGCAACCCAATACCCGCCACGCCCTGTTGCTGGAACTCCTGCTGCCCTTCATCTCCGCCGCCTATTCCCGCGTCCTGGCCCATGAGGCGGTGGCGCCAGCCAGCGCCGTGCGGGTCGGCAGCCTGATTTCCCGGCGCGAAGTGCAAGTACTGGAACTGGTGCGGGACGGCCTCTCCAATGTCGAGATCGCGGAACGCCTGGTGATCTCGGTCATGACCGCCAAGAATCACGTCCAGAACCTCCGCGTCAAACTCAAGGCCCGCAACCGCGGCCAGGCCGTCAGCGAAGGTCTGCGCCTGGGGTTGATCCGCCCCCAGCCCGGCACCCGCCGGGACGCCGGACAATAACGCTTCCCCCTTTCTCTTCCTCTGGGAAGGAAGGGTAAACCGGCGGTCGTCTCACGAGATTCTCCACGGCGGCCATGATCGCGGTTTCACAAGCCCGTGATATTTTGCTGACATGATCGAACGTCCCACTTCCCGCACACACCCGAGCATGCCCCCCTCCCTCCGCCGCCAGGGCGGCTTCACCTTGCTGTGGGTACTGTTCCTCGTCGCCAGCCTGGGGATAGGCATGGCCGCCCTGGGCACCGTGTGGCATACCGCCGCGCAACGGGAAAAAGAAACGGAGCTGCTGTTCGTGGGCGACCAGTACCGGCGCGCCATCGAGAGCTTCTGGCAAGCCTCGCCGGGAGATCAGAAACGGCTGCCCAAGAAGCTGGACGAACTGCTGCTCGACCCGCGTTTTCCCCAAACCGTGCGCCACCTGCGCCGTCTCTATCGCGACCCCATGACCGGCGCGGCGGAATGGGGGCTGGTCAAGGGGGCGAATGACGGTATTGCCGGCGTGTATAGCCTGTCCGAAGCCAGTCCGTTGAAAACCGCCGGTTTTCCGCAAAGGTATGCCGCATTCGCCGCCGTACCCAGCTACCGGGACTGGACATTCACCAGCGAGATCAACCCCCAGGGGGGCGGTGAGACCAGCCCCCTGCCAAGCGGTGGCGGAACAGGAGCAAACACTGGCGCCAGCGACGGCGCTACCAGTTCGCCCGCCCATGGCGCGGCTCAAGGCGGTGGCGCCAGCGAGGCATCATCCACGCAAGCAATCTGCACGAATCAGCGGACCGCGGCTTTCAATGCGTGCATAAGGGATCAAGTCCCTAACAGCGCGGCTTATAACGCTTGCATTAGTCGCGCCCTGCTGGCTTTTCAGGAGTGTTTGAGAACCTCGCCCTGAGCGGCTGGATAGTCGCCCTCAGGCAGCGGACTGGTCGGCGCTTCTGCCCTGGAGAATTCCGCATCCCCCCGCCGCTGGAGCGGGGTGCCGGCAAGAGATGCCCCGGACGGGGACAGGCGCCGGCCTAACTCCTACCCTCATTTTCTCCCCGCCTCACTCGAGGGGGCCGGGGAGGGCGCGGCAGCGAAATCCCCCCGCCAAGCTCCCCCATTGGCGTGGGGAAGAGACGGGCTTTCTGTCTGATTGGCTGATGTCTATGAGCCGAATGGCTCATTTTTCAGGTCTGTTTATTTCAAATTCCCGTCACTTTCACCCGTCACCATGACGAGTCCCCTGTTACGCCCCGGGCCCGGGGGATAAGCCGAAAGGCTCATTTTTCGCAGGTTTGATAACGGGCTGGCTGTAACACACGGCATTCAAAGTGCGTCCTGTCGCTGCGAACGGAATGTTCCGGTCACTCCTCAGGCCAGATGGCACATCAGGCAGGGGGGAGCGGCACCACCGAACCAATTTTTCTTTAGCTAAAGAAAGGATTTACCCATGAAACTGAAACTCATCGCCGCCGCCCTGGCCTTCGCCGCCGCCGGCAGCGCCAACGCCTCCATCGGCAACTCCACCACCGGCAATGGCGAACTGTTCGTCACCGTGGTCGCCAACGGCTACTCCTTCGTGGGCGACCTGGGCGTGGCCATGGACAGCTTCGACACCGTGCGCAGCGCCGGTGAACTGGCCACCAGCATCGACATGAACGGCTTCGGCCAGTGGAGCGCCTTCAAGACCGCCATCGGCGGCGACCTGACCGGCGCCAAGTTCGCCGTGATGGCCGTGGACAGCATCGGTAGCGGTGCCGGCGGCAAGCGCCTGATGACCACCTACGACCAGAACCTGGATCTCAAGTACGTCAACGGCACCAGCGGCACCAGCAACAGCAACTTCATTGCCGCCGTGGTCAACGCCGACGTCTGGGCTGGCTATCTGGCCGATGCCACCAAGAACATCGGTACCGACATGGTGCCGGGTACCGTCGCCCAGAACGGTTCTGCCTACTCCGACAGCGCCCTGACCAGCACCTACTTCCTGGGTACTGGCATTGCCGCCACCAACATGGCCACCCTGAAGGCCAAGCTGACCTTCAGCACCCTGGCCGATGTGGGCGAGCATGCCCTGTTCGGTACTGTTTCTGTTTCCTCCACCAACAACTTGGCCAAGGTGGCTCTGGCTGGGTACAGCACCGCCGATGGCAACTACTGGACCCTGCAAGGCGACGGCCTGACCTATGTGGCCGCCCCGGTGCCCGAGGCCGACACCTACGCCCTGCTGCTGGCCGGCATGGGCATGGTGGGTTTCCTGGCCCGCCGCCGCAAGGCCGCGTAATGGCCGGCTCGGCAATGGCGCCGGGCAGGGCTTAGGCAAATTCTAGGCAAATTCTTGTAGCACCGTAGTCCGGGCGGGAAAGGGTTCCCGCCCCACCCCAACTCATCAAGGAGTATCTAATGAAACTGCATCAAATCGCTCTCGCCGTGGCCGTCCTGGCCGCCGGCTCCGCCAATGCCGCCAACAAGGACCTGGCCGCCGATCTGGTCATCGCCCTGGACGGCGCCACCGCCGTGGCCGGTTCCGTGGTGGACGTGGCCTCCTACATGTGCAAGGCCGGCACCCTGGGCACCGGCGACTACCAGGTTTACTCCGCCGGCAAGAACAAGGCCGTGTTCTGCCCGGTGGACGGCGCCAAGACCGGCCTGGTGGACGGCACCAAGGTGTTCCTGAGCAAGAACAACGTCGACGGTTCCCTGGAGTCCCTGCAGCGCGCCATGATGCGCCAGACCGCCGACGGCGGCATCCCCGCCAACAGCAACGCCCTGGGCCAGACCTCCCTGCCCGATTCCACCCAGTGCGACCCCGTCGCCAAGACCTGCGTCAACACCATGCAGTACGCCCAGGGCGGCCTGTCTGACGTCAATGCCGGTACCTGGGAAGCCCGTGGCCAGTACAACCCCAACCTGGTCACCGGCGGCGTCATCGAGTTCCCCGGCCTGGCCGGCCAGGGCTTCGGTCTCGCCGTCTCCGGCGCTCTGTACCAGGCCCTGCAGGCCGCTCAAGGCCTGACCGTGGGCGTGCCCGCCGACGGCTACAACATGACCGCCGCCGACCTGGCCAACCAGCCCAGCATCAACCGCAACCAGTACGCCTCCATCCTGGCCGCCGGTGGTGGTTACCACGCCGACTGGTCCCCCATTGTCGGCGCCGCCGGCGCCGGCAAGCCGGTCGTGCTGTGCCGCCGCGGTACCAACTCCGGTACCCAGGCCTCCATGGACTCCTTCTTCCTGAGCTTCCCCTGCTCCTCGTCTGGCGTGCCTTCCGCCCTGGCCACCGACAGCATCCCCGGCGCCTTCGAAGTGATCGAGAACTCGGGTACCGGCGACGTCAAGACCTGCCTGACCAGCGCCAACACCGCCGGCGACTTCGGCATTGGCGTCATGTCCCTGGAAAACAAGTGGTCCTCCGGTAGCGGCTGGTACTACGTGCAGCTGGATGGCGTGTCCCCCAACGAGGAAACCGGCCAGCGCAAGTCCTCCGCCGAGGGCCGCTATGCCTTCGTCGAGGAGATGTACGGCGTGGTGCGCGGCGATTCCAGCGCCGACGTCCAGACCTACATGACCTCCTTCTTCGCCGCCATGGGCAACCCCTATGCCGTCAACCCCCTGACCGGCATCACCGTGGTGCCCGGCACCTACCTGTGGGACGGTACCGACGCCAGCCTGAGCCGCGTCCAGCGTGGCACCCGCTTCGGCGACGCCTGCGCCCCGATGATGCTGTTCAACTAATCAGCTGAGCGGTCATGGGCGGGGCAATCCCGCCTGATGCAAAGTAGTACGCCATTCCCCGCGCGAGCGGGGAATGGCTTTTTGCTGAATGGGTAATTCGAACCAAGACGACGATGTCGAGACTACAAACCAATTTCCTGATGATCCGGCGGGCGCAAGGTGTTGTGCTGCTCGGGTTGTCTATCCTTTTCGCGCTGCGGGCCGATGCCGGGGAGCCGGCCGTGGCGCCCGGCGTCACCGCGGCGC
>JBGSHR010000326.1:0-4828 GCA_041752155.1 Thiobacillaceae bacterium
GGCGCGGGAGACGCCGCGTATGGCCACCGGCCTGCCGGAGTTCGACCGGGTGCTGGGGGGCGGCCTGGTGGGCGGCGGTGTGGTGCTGCTGGGGGGCGATCCGGGCATCGGCAAGTCCACTTTGTTGTTGCAGGCCCTGGCGGAGATCAGCACCCGGGCCAACACCCTGTATGTGAGCGGCGAGGAATCCGCCGCCCAGATCGCCCTGCGCGGCAACCGCCTGGGCCTGAACGCCGACATCCCGCTGCTCACCGAGATCCGCCTGGAGTCCATCCTGGCCACCCTCCAGTCCGAAAAGCCCCAGGTGGCGGTGATCGACTCGATCCAGACCGTGTACACCGAGCAGCTGCAATCCGCCCCCGGCAGCGTGGCCCAGGTGCGGGAATGCGCCCAGGAGCTGACGCGCCACGCC
The DNA here is from genome assembly GCA_041752155.1 of Thiobacillaceae bacterium. Lineage (GTDB taxonomy): Bacteria > Pseudomonadota > Gammaproteobacteria > Burkholderiales > Thiobacillaceae > PFJX01. The sequence continues at coordinate 413 of JBGSHR010000326.1, forward strand.
AAGCAGGCCGGCATCACCATCCTGTTGGTGGGCCACGTCACCAAGGAAGGCACCCTGGCCGGGCCCCGGGTGCTGGAGCACATCGTCGATACCGTGCTGTATTTCGAGGGCGATACCGGCTCCAGCTTCCGCCTGATCCGCGCCTTCAAGAACCGCTACGGCGCGGTCAACGAGCTGGGTGTATTCGCCATGACCGACAAGGGCCTGAAGGGGGTGGCCAATCCTTCCGCCCTGTTCCTCAACCGGGACGAGCGGGAAGCGCCGGGTTCCTGCGTGGTGGTGGCCCAGGAGGGCACCCGGCCCCTGCTGGTGGAGATCCAGGCCCTGGTGGACACCGCCCATGCCCCCAATCCCCGGCGCCTCACCGTGGGCCTGGACGGCAATCGCCTGGCCATGCTCCTGGCGGTGCTGCATCGCCACGGTGGCGTGCCCTGTTACGACCAGGACGTGTTCGTCAACGCGGTGGGCGGCGTCAAGATCACCGAGCCGGCGGTGGATCTGGCGGTGGCCCTGGCGGTGGTCTCGTCCCTGCGCAACAAGCCCATCCCCCACAAGCTGGCGGTGTTCGGCGAGGTGGGCCTGGCGGGCGAAATCCGCCCGGTGCAGCGCGGCCAGGAGCGCCTCAAGGAGGCCGCCAAGCTGGGCTTCAGCCAGGCTCTGTGCCCCAAGGCCAATCTGCCCAAGGGCAAGATCGCCGGCATGGAGGTGGTGGGCGTGGGGAGCCTGGCCGAGGCCCTGGAGTTTTTCCGCACGCTCTAGGGCCCCAAAGCCATTTCCTCCCGGACTGACTTGCGAGCGAGGGGTGCTATAAAAACGCTTCCAGGGGCGTTTCTTCCTGAAGCGCCTGGAGCCTGCCGGGGCACCCCGGCCATAACGAGAGGAGACCAGCCATGAAGCCAGCCATAGCCGACGTCATGATCCATATCGATGAGAACCTGCCGGCAGAGGGCATGTGCAGCATCGCCGATACCTTGTGCGAGAGCGACCATGTGATCAGCGGTTGCCATTCCCACAGCGCCCGTCACCTGATCCTGCTCAAGTACGATTCCGAAGCCATCCACGCCCGGGAGTTGGTGGATCGGGCCAGGAACTGCGGCGTCCACGCCGAGCTGGTTGGGTTCTGAGGCCGGGCTGGCTCAATCAGGTCTGATCCGGGCGATCAGCCAGGTCAGGCCTGCCGCCGCCAGCATCAGGCCCAGGGCCACGCCCAGATGGCCGAGCCGTTCCGGGGCCAGCAGCAGCAAAGCGCCCAGCCCCAGCATCATCAAGCCGGACAACAACTTCAGCAGGCGGCCTTCCCGTTCGCTTAGCTTGCGGGCGCCCATGGTGCGCACGAAGGCCAGGACGATCACCAGCAAGGGCAATACGTAGATCACGTTGTACAGGGCCAGATAGGCCAATTGATGAGTGTGGGAGATGGGCGTCAGGGTGAGCAGTCGGGTATAGACCATGGGGAAGCCGGCGGTGCACAGCAGTTCGTAGAAGTTGGCGGCCACCGCCAGGGTCACGGTGGCGGCCAGCATGGCGGGCAGGGTGCCGGCGACGAGGATGGCGCGGGCGCGGCGGTAGATGCCGGGCTTGCTCGCTTCCGGAATGGACAGGCTGGGGCCGTGGCGAAAGGCGAAGAAGTCCTTCACGTTGAGGGCGCCGATCACCAGGGCCACCAAGCCCGCCGCCAGGGTGACCCATGGCAGGCTGCCCATGACCCGGAACAGGCCCAGCCAGGCGGCCATGAAGGCGAAGTACATGAAACCGGAGAAGAACACGAACACCCCGCCGATGAGCAGCATGCGGCGCCGGTCCTGCTGATGCACCAATAGGCTCAGCAGGAACAGCAGGACGAAGAAGGCGCAGGGATTGAAGGCATCCATGCCGGCGATGACCAGGGTGAGCACGGGCAGGGACAGGCTGGCGGCGTCGATGCTGCCGATCAGGGGGATCTGCACGCGGGTATCGGGCAGATTCAACGGCGCCGGGGCTGCGCCGGCCGCCGCCTGATCGCGGCAGGCTGTGAGTTGCCGGATCAGGTCCGCGCCGGTTGATTCCTCGGAATGCCAGCCTACCTGCATGCGACCGCAGAACAGCAGGGCGGGCACGGATTGGGCCGTCTGGTCCAGGGCGGCGGCCATGGCGACGTAGCGCTGGAGGTTTTCCCGGGACTGGCTGATTTCCAGAGAATGCAGTCTGATCCAGGGATGTTGTGCCGGCAGCGCCTCTATGGAGGGCTTTGCCTCCAGGCAGTGAGGGCAGCGTTTGGACCAGAAAAAATAGAGCTGGACCCGGGTCTGCCCGGCGGCGTCCGTCTCGGTCCAGGCAAAGGGGGTTTGGGCATAGGGAGCTTGAGCTTGCCCCGTTGCCGGCCAGAGCATCAGCCCGGCCAGCAGCCCGGCCATCAGGAGTGTAAAGATGCGTGTGGCGGACATGGCTGGGCGTTATCGCGGCTTGTGGAAGATGTTCCCCTCGTGCAAGGGGAAATTACAGAGCTTGCGGTCAGCATAGTAGCGCTCCAGGGTGGTGTGGACGGTGCGGAAGGCGAGCTCTCTCCAGGGGATGTCCGCCTCGCCGAACAGGGCCGCTTCCAGGCTTTCCTCGCCGGGCTGGAAATCCAGGTGCAGCAGGCGCGCCCGGAACAGGAGGTAGACCTGGTTGATGTCGGGTAGGCTGATCATGCTGTACAGGCCCAGCAGTTCCACCCGGGCGCCGGCTTCTTCCAGGGTCTCGCGCATGGCACCCTCGCCTGTGGTCTCGCCGTTTTCCATGAAGCCGGCGGGCAGGGTCCAGAGGCCGTACTTCGGTTCGATGGCGCGCCGGCACAACAGGATCTTGTCTTCCCACTCGGGAATGCAGCCCACCACGACTTTGGGGTTCTGGTAATGCACGGCGCCGCAACTGGGGCAGACGTGGCGCAGGCGGTTGTCGCCGGCGGGGATTTCGATTTGCACCGGGGTGCCGCAGTGGGAACAGAAATTCATGTTTGACGGCTGAGGGCTATTGGGCGAAGTTTGCAGCAACTCTATGACGAGGCAAAGGCATGGCCGAGGATAAATGGTTGACCGATCAGGTGGAAAAGCTGCGACGCGCAAGAACGCCGGCGGAGGTCGTGGCCGTGATGGATAGCCTGGAAGACCAATACGATGCTTTTGCCGGACCCGGCCAGGAATTGATCGAGCAGCTCATGGGGGAGGCGCGTCGGCGCCTTAAAGCGCTTTCCTGACCTCCCAGCCCTCCCGAAGAAATCCTATGTATCCCCGCTATTACGCCCTGCGCCGCGTCAATCCCTATCGGGGTGTGATCCAGGTGGTGGACATGGGCGATGCCGTCGCCCGTAGCCACGACGGCTTGACCTGGCATCTGCGCGCCGACGACGGCCACGGCCTGGTGCGCCCCGTGGGGGTGTGGGAAGAGGGGGCGGGTCTCAAAGTGGGACTGGAAGCGGGCCTGGGCGATCTGTTCACGGCTTTGCAGGGACGCCCGCCCTTGCCATTCCCCATTTTCGACACCCAGGAGCTGTGGCTGCTGGACCGGGAAAAAGGTCTGCCCCTGGCCTTGCTGGCGACCGAGCAGGGCGGGGTGCGCCGCAACGAACAGCCCGATCCCGAGTGGCATCCCTTCGTCCGCTCCTATACCGCTTTTCGCTCCCAGGCCCTGGCCCGGCGGGATGCCACCGCCGGGAGCGGCACGGCCCACAAGGACACCCTGGCGCGCTTGGTGAATCAGGCGGCGCGGCCCCATCCCATGGCCCAGTGGTTCCAGCGTGGCCAGGATGGGATTGGCCATGGCGGCCCGGGCTTGCGCCTACCCTACGAATGGCGCGACCGGCGCGTGGAGGCGGCGGACTTTCCCGAATTGCTGGTGCGCGAAATCGGCAATAGTCGACTGGAACAGTCGGTTATTAGCGATTATCATGCGTGGCTGGCCCCCTTATTGCTGTTGTGGCCGCGTCTCAGCAATGCGACCCGCGCCCGCCTGGAACGCCAGGCCTGCCTGATGCCCCGCTGGCTGGCCCGTGTGTACCGCCTGTTGCCCACCCAGGTTGACCCGGCGTGCATCCAGGCCGCCCTGGTGGCGGCCCGGCTGGAGCAGGCCCAAGAAGGCGCGGACAATATGGATCTTCCCTGGTAACGATTGGACTTTGGTTAATACGCATGCGCCCTTCCCACATTGAATCCATCCTCGACCGTGAATTCACCAGTTGCACGGCCGGCCAACACACCCCTGTGATGCTGTGGGGGCCGCCCGGGGTGGGCAAGTCCCAGATCATCGCCGGCATCGCCCGCATGCACGGCGTGCCCCTCATCGACCTGCGCCTGTCCCAGATGGAGCCCACCGACCTGCGCGGCATCCCGTTCCGCAAGGATGACAACGTGGAATGGTCGGTGCCCGCCATGCTGCCGGACGCCCGGCGCCACGGCCGCG
>JBGSHR010000327.1:0-21457 GCA_041752155.1 Thiobacillaceae bacterium
TCTCGCGCACCTGGGCCAGGCGTGCCGCCACGTGCTCCAGGGCATCCTGCCAGCTCGCCTCCAGCCATTGCTCGCCGTTCCGGATCATGGGCCGGGTCAGGCGCTGCGCGGAGTTCAGGGCCGCGTAGCTGTAGCGGTCCCGGTCGGCGATCCAGCATTCGTTGACGGCCTCGTTTTCCCGGGGCACGACGCGGAACACCTTGCCGTCCTTGACGTGCAATTGCAGGTTGGCGCCCAGGCCATCGTGGGGGCTCACCGACTTGCGCCGGGACAGCTCCCAGGTGCGCGCGGCATAGCGGAACGGCTTGGAGGTGAGCGCGCCCACCGGGCACAGCTCGATGACGTTGCCGGAGAGTTCGTGGGTGACCTGGGACTCCAGGAAGGGCATCACCTCGGTGTGCTCGCCCCGGCCCGGCATGCCCAGCTCCATGAGACCGGCGATCTCCAGGCCGAAACGCACGCAGCGGCTGCAATGGATGCAGCGGGTCATGTCGGTGGCGATGAGGGGGCCCAGGTCCTTCTCTTTCACCACGCGCTTGGCTTCGTGGTAGCTGGAGGCGGAACCGCCGTAGCCCACGGCGGTGTCCTGCAGCAGGCACTCGCCGCCCTGGTCGCAGATCGGGCAATCCAGGGGATGGTTGATGAGCAGGAACTCCATCACCCCCTTCTGGGCGGCCACCGCCTTGGGCGAATGGGTCTGCACCTTCATGCCGTCGGTGACCGGCGTGGCGCAGGCCGGCAGGGGCTTGGGCGCCTTTTCCACCTCCACCAGGCACATGCGGCAGTTGGCTGCAATGGACAGTTTCTTGTGGTAGCAGAAATGAGGAATGGTGATGCCCGCCTGATGGGCGGCATCCATCACGGTCGCGCCGGGCGCGACTTCGATCTGCTGGCCGTCGATGATGATCTGGGGCATATCAGGCACCTACCAGGCAATGCTTGTGTTCGATGTGGTACTCGAACTCTTTGCGGAAGTGCTTGACGAAGCTCGCCACCGGCCCCACCGCCGCCTCGCCCAGGGCGCAGATGGTATGGCCGCCGATGTTCTTGCCGATGCGCACCAGCTCGTCCAGGTCTTCCGGCCGGCCCTGGCCGTGCTCGATGCGCTGGATGATGCGGTACATCCAGCCGGTGCCCTCGCGGCAGGGCGTGCACTGGCCGCAGGACTCCTCGAAGTAGAAATAGGACAGGCGCTCCAGGGCCCGCACCATGCAGGTGGTCTCGTCCATGACGATGACCGCGCCGGAACCCAGCATGGAGCCGGCCTTGGTGATGGCGTCGAAGTCCATGGTCAGATCCATCATCACATCGGCGGGCAACACCGGGGCGGAGGAACCGCCCGGGATCACGGCCTTCAATTTATGGCCGTTGCGCACGCCGCCGGCCATTTCCAGCAGATCGGCGAACGGGGTCCCAAGCGGGATTTCATAGTTGCCGGGCTTGTTGACGTGGCCGGAGATGGAGAAGATCTTGCTGCCGCCGTTGTTGGGCTTGCCCAGTTCCAGGAAGGCCTGGCCGCCGTGGCGCATGATCCAGGGGATCGACGCCAGGGTCTCGGTGTTGTTGATGGTGGTGGGCTTGCCGTACAGGCCGTAGCTGGCGGGGAACGGCGGCTTGAAACGGGGCTGGCCCTTCTTGCCCTCGATGGACTCCAGCAGGGCGGTTTCCTCGCCGCAGATGTAGGCGCCGTAGCCATGATGGGCATGGAGATCGAAGTCCCAGCCGGAGCCCAGGATGTTCTTGCCCAGGAAACCGGCGGCCCGGGCCTCCGCCAACGCCCGCTGCCAGGACTCGTACTGCTGGAAGATCTCGCCGTGGATGTAGTTGTAGCCCGCCACCGCGCCCAGGGTATAGCCGGCGATGATCATGCCTTCGATGAGCTGGTGCGGGTTGTAGGTGAGGATGTCCCGGTCCTTGAAGGTGCCCGGCTCGCCCTCGTCGGTGTTGCACACCACATACTTGTCGCCCGGGAAGGAGCGGGGCATGAAGCTCCATTTCAGGCCGGTGGGAAAGCCGGCGCCGCCGCGGCCGCGCAAGGCGCTGGTCTTGACCTGGGCGATGATTTCCTCGGCCGGGGTTTTCTCGGCGAGGATCTTCTTCAGCGCCTCGTAACCGCCGTTGGCCGTGTAGGTGGCCAGGGAGGCGGGCTCGAGCAACGCCAGCGTCCACAGGCAGACTTGGGTGTCGGGGGTGAGCAGACTCATGTCATGTCATCCAGGAGCTTGTCCACCGACTCCGGGGTCAGGTGATCATGCATCTTGTGGTTGTTGTGCAGGCACAAGGGACCATGGCCGCAAGCGCCCATGCACTCGCCTTCTTTCAGCGTGTAGCGGCCGTCCGCGGTGGTTTCGTTGAAACCGATACCCAGCTTGGCCCGCATGCGCTCGGCGATTTTGTCGGCCCCCTGCAGCTGGCACGGCAGATTGGTGCACAAGGTGACCTTGTTGCGGCCCACCGGCGCCAGGTCGTACATGTTGTAGAAGGTGGCAACCTCGTAGACGGCGATGGCGGGCATATCCAGATAGCTGGCCACGAACTCGATGGTCTCCTTGGCGAGCCAGCCCTTCTCGATCTGGGCGATGCGCAAGGCGCTCATGACCGCCGACTGCTTCTGCTCGGCCGGATACTTGGCGACTTCCTGGTCGATGAGGGCGAGGGATTCTGCTGAAAGCATGTCTTTACCTGTCGCTTATCTGTCGATATCGCCGAACACGATATCCAGGGTGCCGATGATGGCCACCACGTCGGCGATCATGTGGCCCCGGGACATCTCGTCCATGGCGGCCAGATGGGAGAAACCCGGGGGGCGCAACTTGAGGCGGTAGGGTTTGTTGGCGCCGTCGGAGATCAGATACACACCGAATTCGCCCTTGGAGTGCTCCACCGCCGCATAAGCCTCGCCCGCCGGCACGTGCATGCCTTCGGTGAACAGCTTGAAGTGGTGGATCAGCTCCTCCATGTTGCTCTTCATGGACTCGCGCGAAGGCGGCGCCACCTTGTGGTTGTCGGCAATCACCGGGCCCGCCCCCTTGGCACTATCCGCCTTCAGCCAGGCCACGCACTGGCTGATGATGCGGTTGGACTGGCGCATCTCTTCCATGCGCACCAGATAGCGGTCGTAACAGTCGCCGTTGCGCCCCACCGGGATCTCGAAATCCAGGCGGTCGTAGACCTCGTAGGGCTGCATGCGGCGCAGATCCCAGGCGATGCCGGAACCGCGGATCATGGGGCCGGTGAAGCCCAGGGCCTTGGCCCGGTCCGGGTCCACCACGCCAATGCCGACGGTGCGCTGCTTCCAGATGCGGTTGTCGGTGAGCAAGGTCTCGTACTCGTCGACGATGGTCGGGAAACGGCGAGTGAAATCCTCGATGAAATCCAGCACGCTGCCCTGGCGGTTCTCATTCATGCGACCCAGCTCGGCCGCATTGCGGCGATGCACCACCTGGTACTGGGGCATGCGATCCGGCAGGTCGCGGTAGACACCGCCGGGACGGTAATAGGCGGCATGCATGCGCGCCCCGGTCACCGCCTCGTACACGTCCATGAGGTCTTCCCGCTCGCGGAAGGCGTAGATGAACACCGTCATGGCGCCGATATCCAGGGCGTGGGTGCCCAACCACAGCAGGTGATTGAGGATGCGGGTGATCTCGTCGAACATCACGCGGATGTACTGGGCGCGCTCCGGTACAGACTGGCCGAGCAGGCGCTCGATGGCCATGCAGTAGGCGTGCTCGTTCATCATCATGGACATATAGTCCAGACGGTCCATGTAGGGCACGGACTGGAGGAAGGTCTTGTGCTCCGCCAGCTTTTCGGTGGCGCGGTGCAGCAGGCCGATGTGGGGGTCGGCCCGCTCGATCACCTCGCCGTCCAGCTCCAGCACCAGGCGCAGCACGCCGTGGGCGGCCGGATGCTGGGGGCCGAAGTTGAGGGTGTAGTTGCGGATCTCGGCCATTACTCGACCTCGCCGTAATTGTCTTCGCGCAGGATGCGCGGCGTGACTTCGCGCGGCTCGATGCTCACCGGCTGGTAGACCACGCGTTTGAGCTCCGGGTCGTAGCGCATCTCGACATGGCCGGAGAGGGGAAAATCCTTGCGGAATGGGTGGCCGATGAAGCCGTAGTCGGTGAGGATGCGGCGCAGGTCCGGATGCCCCTCGAAGACGATGCCGTAGAGATCGAAGGCCTCGCGCTCGAACCAGTTCACCGCCGGCCAGATATCCACCAGAGAGGGCAACACCGGCATCGCGTCGTCCGGACAGAAGGCGCGCACCCGCACCCGGTGATTCCGGGCCACCGAGAGGAGATGGACCACCACGGCGAAACGCGCCCCCTCCCAATTGCCCTCCTGGTAGGCGGAATAATCCACGCCGCAGAGATCGATCAGGGTATCGAAGGCCAGGGTCGGGGCATCCCGCAACAGCACAGACACCTCCAGCCAATCCGCCGCCGCCACCTCTAGCGTGACCTCGCCCAGGGCCACCTTGCCGCTGGCGAGCTTGTCGCCCAGCACATCTTCAAGACGCAAAAGGAGGACTTCCGGGGTAAGCGGCATGATCGGGTGGATTCCTGTCAGCGGGCGATGGTGTTGGTGCGACGGATCTTTTTTTGCAGCTGGATCAGGCCGTACAGCAAGGCCTCGGCCGTGGGCGGGCAACCGGGCACGTACACGTCCACCGGCACGATGCGATCACAGCCACGCACCACGGAATAGGAGTAGTGGTAATAGCCGCCACCATTGGCGCAGGACCCCATGGACAACACCCAGCGGGGCTCGGCCATCTGGTCGTAGACCTTGCGCAGGGCCGGCGCCATTTTGTTGCACAGGGTACCGGCGACGATCATCAGGTCGGACTGGCGCGGGCTGGGCCGAAAGACGATGCCGAAGCGGTCCAGGTCATAGCGGGCGGCACCGGTCTGCATCATCTCGATGGCGCAACAAGCCAGACCGAAGGTCATGGGCCACATGGAACCGGTACGGGTGTAATTCACCACCGCATCCACGGTGGTGGTAACAAAACCCTTCTCGAGTACGCCTTCGATGCTCATACGTTTCCGCTCACTCCCAATCCAGGGCGCCCTTCATCCACTCGTAGACGAAGCCCACCACCAAGATACCGAGAAAGATCACCATGGCCAGGAAACCGAACAAACCGATCTCCTCCAGCACCACAGCCCAAGGGAAGAGAAAAGCGATCTCCAGGTCGAACAGAATGAACAGGATGGCCACCAGGTAGTAGCGCACGTCGAACTTCATGCGCGCATCCTCGAAGGCCTCGAAACCGCACTCGTAAGGCGAGAGTTTTTCCGCATCCGGCCGATTCGGCGCCAGCAACCAGCCGGCCAGCATTGGCGCGACACCCACACCAAGCCCCACAAGGATAAACAGCAGAACCGGAAAATAGTTATCGAGCATGGATCCCCCGGGCGACAGGTCTCAAAACCCATCCAGAAGTCGGCGAGTTTAGGCCCGCGAAGGAAACACTGTCAAGGAAGTAGAAAACAAAAAACCCATTGATATCAATGGGTTATTAATTGAACCGGAAGGGCTATAAACAAATTCGATGGTGCCGACGGCGAGACTCGAACTCGCACGACTTTCGTCACTGCCCCCTCAAGACAGCGTGTCTACCAATTTCACCACGTCGGCATATATGAGGCATCTTTCAGCAAGATGCCCTGAAACTCACTTCGGAATCGCCCCGGCCTTATCGGCCCCGTCCGGAGGCGCAAGCGGCATGGGCTGCGGCGCAGCCGGCTGGGTCGGATGCGCAGCCATCGCCGGCACCTTACCGCTTTTGGTGCTGGAGAAATAAGTCAAACCCAGACTGGTGACGAAAAACAGGGCCGCCACCACCGCCGTTGTGCGCGACAGGAAGTTGGCCGAACCCGAGGCACCGAACAGACTACCGGACGACCCGCCGCCGAAAGCCGCCCCCATATCCGCTCCCTTGCCGTGCTGTAGCAACACCAAGCCCACCACGGTCGCGGCCACCAGGAGATGCAAAATCCAAACGATAAATTCCATTTATTCCTACCTTACGCCGCCCGGCAAATGGCCAGGAAATCTTCGGCATTAAGAGATGCGCCACCAATCAGGCCACCGTCGATATCCGCCTGGCCAAACAACTCCGGCGCGTTGCTGCCCTTCACGCTACCGCCATATTGAATGACTAGGTTCTCCGCAACCCCGGTATCCAAGGCGCGAACCTTCGACCGGATAAAGGCATGCACAGCCTGTGCCTGCTCCGGCGCCGCAGTCTTACCTGTACCGATTGCCCAAACGGGCTCATAAGCGATGACCGAATTAGCCAATGCCGCCACACCGCAACTTGCGATCACCGCATCCATCTGCCGGCCGACGATGGCCTCCGTCACACCCGTTTCGCGCTCTTCCAGGGACTCGCCCACGCAGAAGATCGGCGTCATGCCCGCAGCCTGAACCGCGGCAAATTTCTCGGCCACCACGGCATCGCTCTCGCCGTAAATGGCTCGGCGCTCCGAGTGCCCGACGATCACATAAGTACAACCAAGGTCCTTCAACATGGATGCCGACACCTCGCCAGTGAAGGCGCCCTTGGCATGCTGGCTCATATTCTGAGCGCCCCATGCCAGGGCCGAACCCTGCAATTTGGCTTGCGCCTGGGCAAGATAGGGGAACGGCACACAAACCGCGACATCCGCCTTAACGCTGCCCAGACCGGCCAGAATGCCGGTTAAAAGCGCTTCGTTTTCAGCCAGAGTGCCGTGCATCTTCCAATTGCCGGCGACGAGTTTGCGACGCATGCGGGTCCCCTTCGCGAAAGGCGCGGATGGTAGCGGTTATAGGGAATCGGGTCAATCAACAGAGGCTCGGGCGACCGCCTCCAGCGGGCCAAACCGGAGGGGATCAGCCGAAACGGCCCGTGATGTAGTCCTCGGTCTGCTTGACCTTGGGCTTAACGAAGATTTCGTCGGTGGGGCCGAACTCGATCATTTCGCCCAGATACATGAAGGCGGTGAAATCGGAGATCCGAGCGGCCTGCTGCATGTTGTGGGTGACGATGGCGATGGTGTATTCGTTCTTCAGCTCGTTGATCAGCTCCTCGACCTTGGCCGTGGAGATGGGATCCAGCGCGGAGGTCGGCTCATCCAGCAGGACGATTTCCGGTTTGACCGCCACCGCCCGAGCGATGCACAGGCGTTGCTGCTGGCCACCGGACAGAGACAAGCCGCTTTGTTGCAGTTTGTCCTTGACCTCTTCCCAGAGGGCGGCCTTGCGCAGGGACCACTCCACGCGGTCATCCATTTCCGACTTGGACATTCTTTCGTACAAGCGCACGCCGAAAGCGATGTTCTCGTAGATGGTCATGGGGAACGGCGTCGGCTTCTGGAACACCATGCCGATCTTGGCGCGCACCAGGTTCACGTCCTGCTTCTTATCGAGGATATTCTTGCTGTTGAACATGATCTCGCCCTCGGCGCGCTGCCCGGGATAGAGATCGTACATACGGTTGAAGGTGCGCAGCAGGGTCGATTTGCCACAACCGGACGGACCGATGAAGGCGGTGGCCTTGTGACGGGCAATATCGAGGTTGATGTTGATCAGACCCTTGAAGTCGCCGTAATAGAAATCCAGGCCGCGGATTTTCAGGACGGCATCTTCCGTGTCGTGGACGTTATGGTCAGGCATGGGGTACTCCGGGAATCACAGTGTATCTTTGGATCGGAACAGGATGCGCGCACCGATGTTGACCTCCAGCACCAACAACGCAATCAGCAGCGCCCCGCCCCAGGCCAGCTGAACCCAGTTGTCATAGGGGCTCATGGCGAATTGGTAAATCACCACGGGCAGGTTGCCCATCGGGTGCGACATATCCGTGCTGAAAAACTGGTTGTTGAGGGCGGTGAACAACAGCGGTGCGGTTTCGCCGGTCACCCGTGCGATCGCCAGCAGGATACCGGTCACGACACCTGCCTTGACCGCGCGCAGGGTGATTTTCAGAGACACCTGCCAGTGTGGCGCGCCGATGGCGAAGGCAGCTTCCCGCAAGGTTGAGGGTACGAGCCGGAGCATGTTCTCCGTGGTGCGCACCACGACTGGAATGGCAATCAGCGACAGGGCCACCGAACCAGCCCAGCCGGAAAAACCACCCAAGGTCGCCACCATCAGGGCATAAACGAACAGGCCGATGACGATGGAAGGCGCCGACAGCATGATGTCGGTCACGAACCGGGTGGTCGCCGCGAACTTCGAGGTAGCGCCGAACTCCGCCAGATAGATACCCGCCAGGATGCCGATCGGCGTCGACACCACGGTGGTGACGCCGATGATCATGAGGCTGCCGACGATGGCGTTACGCAGGCCACCGCCTTCGGTACCCGGGGCCGGGGTGTCCTTGGTGAAGAAATCCCAGCTGAAGGCCGCGAAACCTTTCGAGAACAGGGTCCACAGTATCCACATCAACGCAGCCAGGCCGAGAGCCATGGCGATCATGGACAGACCGATACCGAGACGGTTGAAGAGAACGCGGCGGGCGTAAAGTTCCATTTCCAGATCCTGTTCCGCTTAGATGCCCTGTTTGGCCGTACCGCGCTGGATCAGCCAGCGCGACAAGGCCAGTACGATGAAGGTGATGATGAACAACACCAGGCCGAGGGCAAACAGCGAGGAAATGTGCAGACCGGGATCCGCCTCGCCGAATTCGTTGGCCAGCACCGAGGCGATGGAGTTGCCTGGCGAGAACAGGCTGCCGGTGATGCGGTTGGCGTTACCGATCACGAAGGTGATCGCCATGGTCTCGCCCAGGGCACGTCCCAGCCCCAGCATGATGCCGCCGATCACGCCGACCCGGGTATAGGGCAGCACGATGTTCCAGACCACCTCCCAGGTCGTGCAACCCACCCCGTAGGCGGATTCCTTGAGCACCGGCGGCACGGTCTCGAACACGTCGCGCATCACCGAGGCGATGAACGGGATCACCATCAGCGAGAGGACGATGCCGGCGGCCAGGATACCGACACCGATGGGGGGGCCCGCGAACCAGCCGCCGATCACCGGAATATCCCCGAACGCGCTTTGCAGGTGGGGCTGAATATATTCGGCAAACAGCGGCGCGAAGATGAACAGGCCCCAGATGCCATAAATGATGGAAGGCACGCCGGCCAACAGCTCGATGGCAGTGCCCAGGGGGCGACGTAGCCAGACCGGACAGGTCTCGGTCAGGAACAGGGCGATACCAAAGCTGACCGGCACGCCGATCAGCAGGGCGATGAGCGAGGTCACCACCGTGCCATAGATGCCGATCAAGGCGCCGTATTCGTCATCCGGCACACTCCAGACATTGCCCCACAGGAAGGGCACGCCGAAGTGCTTCAGGGTCGGCGTCGCCTCGATCGCCAGCGACGTCAGGATGCCGGCCAATCCGGCCAAGACGACCAGGGCGAAAAACAGAGTGACCAGGTGAAAGATCAGGTCCTGCAACTTGAAGACCTTGATCTTCGCGGCCTGAATATCCACTTGGCCAACGCCAGCCACATCACTCATTTGAAACCCATCCTCGTATCTGAAGGCGTTCTTCAGCAATATCCTCACGCACGCAAAGACACTCCTAAAGAAAGTCCGGGCGTGTGTTAGCACGCCCGGAACAATCAGCCCAGCTGAATTACTTGATGTTCTTCATCTCGGCTTCGACCATCTTCACAACATTGGGCGGCAGCGCAACGAAACCCAGCTCCTCGGCCATCTTCTGGCCGTTATTCAGGGACCAGGTGAAGAAGTCCACGACACCTTTCTGCTTGGCGGGGTTGGAACCCTTTTCGTAGGCCAGCATGTAGGTGGCGCTGGTGATCGGCCAGGCGTTCTTATGACTCTGATCGAGCAGGTCGGGGGCCATGCCCTTGACCTTGAAGTTGGCGCCGGCGGCGGCGTCGGCCACGGTATTCTGGTTCGGGACGATGTAATTGCCGGCCTTGTTCTTCAGGGCCACGAAGGTCATGTTGTTCTTCATGGCGTCGGCAATGTCCACATAGCCGATGGCACCGGCGATCTTCTGGACGTTGGCGGCCACACCCGGGTTGCCCTTGCCGCCGACGGCGTTGGTGGGCCAGTTGCCTACGTTGCCGGCACCCACGTCACGCTTGAAGGACATGGACTGCTTGGCCAGATAGTGGGTAAAGGCATAGGTGGTGCCGGAACCGTCGGAACGATGGGAAACGGTGACGGCGGTGGCGGGCAGCTTGACGCCGGGGTTCAGCTTGGCGATGGCCGGGTCATTCCACTTGGTGATGGCGCCACGGAAGATGTCGGCGGCAGTGGGACCGTCCAGCTTGATGTCGCCGGACTTGACGCCGGGCAGATTGATCACGATGGTGACGCCACCCATGACGGTGGGGACCTGCACCAGACCGGCCGCATCCAGCTCGGCTTCCTTGACCGGGGCGTCGCTACCGCCGAAATCGACGGTCTTGGCCTTGATCTGTTTGACACCGCCGGAAGAGCCGATGCCCTGGTAGTTGACCTGATTGCCGGTAGCGGCCTTGTAGGCCTCGGCCCACTTGGTGTACACGGCGTAAGGGAAAGTAGCGCCCGCGCCGGTGATATCGCCAGCCTGAACGGCAGCGGCGGAGAAACCCAGGGACATGGCAGCGGCAACGCCGGCCAGCTTCAGGAACACACGTTTGGAACTGATCATGAACAATCCTCCAATTAGGATGTAGCGACGGTTAAAGACGCGGCCATCCTATAGGTCGAATATTACAGATCCATGACTTTTGTAATAAATATTAACAATTACTCACCCGCAGCCATATGAACCGCCGCCGCGATATGTTCCGCGTTGCGCCGTACCTGCGCCTCATCACGCCCCTCCACCATGACGCGAACCAAAGGCTCGGTACCCGAGGGACGCAGCACGACACGCCCGTTGGCACCCAACTCCGCCTCCACGTCCGAGACGGCCTGGCTGATCTCGGGCTGCCCATCCAACTTGAAGCCCTTGGCCACACGTACGTTGATCAGGATTTGCGGATAGATCGCACAGTCCCGGGTGTAGTCCGCCAGGCTCTGGCCGGAGCGCTTGAGGGCTGCAAGCACCTGCAGCGCGGAAACGATACCGTCGCCGGTGGTGTGTTTGTCCAGGCACAGGATATGGCCGGAGGTTTCCCCCCCCACCAGCCAGCCCTGCTCTTTCAGCAATTCCAGGACATAGCGGTCGCCCACCTTGGCGCGTTTTGAAATCGCAACCCAATGCCTTGAGCGCCAGCTCGGCCCCCAGGTTGGTCATCAAGGTACCCACCACGCCGCCGCCGAGGTCTCCGGATTCCTTGCGATGGCGCGCGATGGCATAGATCAGTTTGTCGCCGTCCATGATCGTGCCCGCGGCATCCACCATCATCAGACGATCGCCATCACCGTCCAGAGCCACCCCGACATCGGCGCGATGCTGGCGCACGGCCCGGGCCAGCGATTCCGGGTGGGTTGCGCCGCAATCCTTGTTGATATTGAAACCGTTCGGCTCGTTGCCGATGGCGATGACATCCGCACCCAGTTCATGAAAGACCGGAGGCGCGATGTGGTAGCCGGCGCCATTGGCGCAATCAACGACGATGCGCATGCCACGCAAGTCCATATCGTTGGGAAACGTGCTCTTGCAGAATTCGATATATCGTCCCGCCGCGCCGTCCACCCGCTTGACCCGTCCGAGCTGTTTCGAGCTGGCCGTCTTCATTGGCGTGTCCAGGGCCGCCTCGATGGCCAGTTCCACTGCATCGGGCAGTTTTGTGCCGGCGGCGGAGAAAAACTTGATGCCGTTGTCTTCGAAAGGATTATGGGAGGCGGAGATCACCACTCCGGCCTGCAAACGTAGGGCGCGGGTGAGATAGGCCACACCCGGGGTCGGCATGGGGCCGGTCAGGCGCACATCCACACCGGCCGCGGTCAAGCCCGCCTGCAGGGCCGATTCCAACATGTAACCGGAGATACGGGTGTCCTTGCCGATGAGCACGGCCGGATGTTCGCCGTGCAGGCTGGCATGTTCCGCCGCCACCAACACCTTGCCGGCGGCGTAGCCCAGACGCATGGCGAAATCTGGGGTGATGGGTTCCTCCCCCACCCGGCCGCGCACGCCATCCGTGCCGAAATACTTCCTGCTCATGAGTTTTCTCCCAAGGTATGCATGATCTTCAAGGCGTCCACAGTTGCCCGCACATCGTGGACGCGGACGATGGCGGCCCCCTTCATGACCGCCAGCATGGCAGCGGCCACGCTGCCGACCAGGCGGTTGTCGGCGCTTTGTCCGGTGATCTCGCCGATCAGGGACTTGCGCGATACCCCGACCAGCACCGGGGCCATATCGGCAAACCGGGGCAAAGACTTGAACAGCGCGATGTTGTGATCCTGCTTTTTGCCAAAACCAAACCCGGGATCGATGACGATGCGCTCCGGCGCGATGCCGGCTGCGCGCACCGCATCCAGCCTGACCCGCAAATAGGAAGCGACCTCCGCCACCACGTTTTCGTAATGGGGTGCCGTCTGCATGGTTTGCGGTTCACCCTGCATATGCATCAGACACAGCCCGCAGCCGGAATCGGCCACCGCCTGCAGAGCGCCGGCTCGCGCCAGGGAGGTGACATCGTTGATCATATCGACGCCGGCGGCGAGGGCGGCACGCATCACCTCTGGTTTCATGGTGTCCACGGAAAGCGCGGCGCCGCATTGCCCCAGGCCCTCGATAACCGGCAGCACCCGCGCCAACTCGTCTGCAATAGAAACAGGCACCGCCCCGGGCCGCGTGGATTCGCCGCCGATGTCCAGGATGTCCGCACCGGCCGCGCGCAAGCTCAGAGCTTGGGCGATGGCGCTATCCGCCGCGAAGTAGCGCCCCCCATCGGAAAAGGAGTCGGGGGTGACATTGACGATCCCCATGATGAGCGGACGCTCAAGGGAAAAACGGTAGCGGCCGCAGAGGAAGGGCATAAGAAAAAGGGGTGAGCTTTCACTCACCCCTTCCTTTCCGGACGGATCAGGTTTCCTGGGCGGGCGTGGTAGTCGGCGCGGGGGGGGCGCTGGGGGTGCTGCCGCCAGTGGTATTGGCCGACGGCGTGATCGGTTTGGGAGGCCGCGGCGCCTGGCCGGCCATGATGTCGTTCACCTGATCGGCATCCAGGGTTTCCCACTCCAGCAGGGTCTTGGCCATCACTTCCACCTTGTCGCGATTCTCTTCGATCAGGCGGCGCGCCACGGCGTACTGCTCATCGATGATGCGGCGGATCTCGGCGTCCACCTTCTGCAGGGTCGCCTCGGACAGGTTTTTATGGGTGGTAATGGAACGCCCCAGGAATACCTCGCCTTCGTTGTCGCCATAGATCATGGTGCCGAGGGCATCAGACATGCCGTAGCGGGTCACCATATCGCGGGCGATATGGGTAGCATTTTCAAAATCGCTGGACGCCCCGGTGGTCATGCGGTTCATGAACACCTCCTCGGCGATACGGCCGCCCAGAGCCATGGAAATGCGTTGCAGCATCTGCTCGCGCTCCATGCCCAGGCTATCGCGCTCCGGCAAAGTCCAAGTCACTCCCAAGGCACGGCCCCGGGGAATGATGGTGACCTTGTGCACCGGATCCACCTTGGGCAGGAGTTTTGCCACCACCGCATGTCCCGACTCGTGGTACGCGGTCATGATTCTTTCTTCCTCGGACATCACCATGGATCGACGCTCGGCCCCCAGGAAAATCTTATCCTTGGCCTGCTCGAAATCCTGCATATCCACTACCCGTTTGTTGCTCCGCGCGGCAAACAGGGCGGCCTCGTTCACCAAATTGGCGAGATCGGCGCCGGAAAAACCGGGCGTACCACGGGCGATGATGTCGGCCTTCACGTCCTGGGACACGGGGACCTTGCGCATATGCACCAGCAAGATCTGCTCCCGTCCGCGAATATCCGGCAGCGGCACCACCACTTGGCGGTCGAAACGGCCAGGACGCATGAGGGCGGGGTCCAGTACATCGGGCCGGTTGGTGGCGGCGATGACGATGATGCCGACGTTGGCCTCAAAACCATCCATCTCCACCAGCAATTGGTTCAGGGTCTGCTCACGTTCGTCGTTGCCACCGCCCAGACCGGCACCGCGTTGACGCCCCACGGCATCGATCTCATCGATGAAGATGATGCAGGGGGATTGCTTCTTGGCCTGCTCGAACATGTCGCGCACCCGGGCCGCGCCCACACCCACGAACATCTCGACGAAATCGGAACCGGAGATGGTGAAGAACGGCACCTTGGCCTCGCCGGCGATGGCCTTTGCCAACAAGGTCTTACCGGTACCAGGCGAGCCCACCATCAGCACACCCCGGGGAATACGGCCGCCGAGCTTCTGGAAGCGGGAGGGATCGCGCAGGAACTCCACCAACTCGCTCACTTCTTCCTTGGCCTCGTCGCAGCCAGCCACATCGGCAAAAGTGATGGTGTTGGTGTCCTGGTCCAACATGCGCGCCTTGCTCTTACCGAAGGAGAACGCGCCGCCGCGCCCGCCCCCCTGCATCTGGCGCATGAAAAAGACCCATACGCCGATCAGCAGCAGCATGGGGAACCAGGAGACGAAAATGCTCATCAGCATGGAAGGCTCTTCCTCGGGCTTGGCCTCCACCTGCACGCCATTCTTGAGCAGGTCGGAAACCAGCCAGGGATCGGACGGCGCGTAGGTGGTGAAACGTTTGCCGTCAGCTCCGACGCCGCGCAGCACATGGCCCTCAATGGTGACCTTGGTCACCTGGCCCTGGCGCACCTCTTCAATGAACTGGGAGTAGTCCACATGGCTCTGGGCCGTCTGGCGCGTGTTGAATTGGTTGAACACCGTCATCAGGACCAGCGCGATGACCAGCCAGATGGCGACGTTCTTGTACAGATTGTTCAATTTGACTCCTTCACGGCCAAAACGCCGCATTACGCGAACTTAGAGCAATTCCGCCACGGCAGCAATCACGCCGGGTGCCAGCAGACCTCGACCGAGGAGATACAACTCTCGGCTTTTATCCCGCGACGCTTTGGGCTTGCGCGCCACCACCGTCTTGAACACCCTGCGCATTTCGCGCATGAACTCTTCGAAGCCGGCGCCCTGAAACACTTTCACCAAGAAGGCGCCCTCGACATTCAGATGTTTGGCTGCAAAATCCAGCGCCAGTTCCGCCAGGGCGTAACCTTTGGCCTGATCCGCCACGGTCACCCCTGAGATGTTGGGGGCCATATCGCTTAACACAAGGTCCACACTGCGACCTTTCAGGGAAAGTTCCAAGGCGTTGAGCCCGGCGTCTTCGCTGAAATCCCCTTGTATGAGCGTGACGTTGTTGATGCCAACCATCTCCAGCAGGTCGATGCCGATGATCACGCCATTGCTCTGCATGCGTTCCGCCGCCACCTGACACCAGCCGCCCGGAGCACATCCCAGATCCACCACCACGCGCCCGGGTTTGAGCAGATGGTCCCGGTCGTCAATCTCCATCAGCTTGTAGGCGGCACGGGATCGATAGCCGTGATCGACCGATTGGCGCACATAGAAATCGTTCACGTGCTGTTGATGCCAAGCACGGGTTTTGGCTTGTCGTTTCATGGGCTAGCCTTGAATAAATTATGATCGGTGCTTTTTTCCGGGGACTTCATGCTCAAACTCTCGACCGAACACAGAAAATTCCTGAAGGCCCAGGCCCATGATCTCAAACCCGTGGTCATGATCGGCAACCAGGGTCTGACCGAGGCCGTGATCAAGGAAGCGGAACGGTCCATCGCTGCTCACGAACTGATCAAGGTACGGGTACTGGGAGATAACAGGGACGAGCGCGAGGCTTATCTCGCGCAGCTATGCGACGCTCTGAAGGCAGCGCCAGTGCAACATATCGGCAAGTTGTTGCTGCTTTATCGGCCGGCGGAAAAACCCAAGATCCAGCTACCTTGAGCCCTGCTTGGCGATCAACACCAGCCCCAGCACGCTCTCGATCAGGTAAACGACGCTGGAAATGCCATGCCAGGCCGCAAAACGGTCCCGGAACAGGCTTTCCATCACGTCCTGAGGCATGGCGGCGGCCTTGAGCTGGGCCATGACCGGCTGGATGCCAAAATGTATCGCCAGGGTCAGCGCCAGCATCAAGACCACAATCCAGAAAAACCCCTGCTTCAGGGCGGCGCCGCCCCCGCGGACCAAGCGGAACACCAGCAGCCACGCCCCACAGGCCATGCCCACCCAGCCCATCATGGCGAACATCTTGCCGGCCAGCATCCCGGCCAACATCCGATCATCCAGGTTGTAAAACAGGGTGGGCGCGGCGA
This sequence comes from Thiobacillaceae bacterium, assembly GCA_041752155.1. GTDB lineage: Bacteria > Pseudomonadota > Gammaproteobacteria > Burkholderiales > Thiobacillaceae > PFJX01. The sequence goes on from JBGSHR010000327.1 coordinate 16,300, forward strand.
GGTAACCCACGGCCCACAGGCCACCCACCCATAGTGTCGTCGCCCAGGCGGCAAGCAAGTCAGGCAGACGATTCACGTCAGAGATAGTGGACGTCGACGATCTCGTAGTGGCGCAAGCCACCCGGGGCATGCACATCGGCCACATCGCCCGCATATTTGCCGATCAGGGCCCGGGCGATGGGCGCGCCCACGGAAATCTTACCTTCCTTGATGTCCGCCTCGTCGTCGCCGACGATCTGGTAACGCACCTCGTCTCCGGTTTCGGCATCCACCAATTCCACCGTGGCGCCGAACACCACTCGGCCATCGGCATCGAGATGGCGCGGGTCGATGATCTGGGCGTTGGCCAGCTTACCCTCCAGATCTTTGATGCGGCCTTCGATGAAGCCCTGCTTCTCTTTGGCGGCATCGTACTCGGCATTTTCCGAGAGATCGCCATGGGAGCGCGCCTCGGCAATGGCCTCGATCACAGAAGGACGTTCTACGGATTTCAGTCGATGCAGCTCATTGCGCAGTTTTTCAGCGCCAAGCACCGTCAGGGGGACTTTTTGCATGTTTTACCTCGAATTCAGTGCAAGCGCTGATGCAGCTGCTGCAGGGGATAGACCGTGATTTCCCGACGTTCCTTCATGCCCAGGCAGGCTGCCTTGGCACCGGCCAGGGTAGTGAAGTACGGGGTGTTCTGAGCCAGCGCGGCGGCGCGTATGGCGAAGGAATCGCGCACTGCGCGCTTGTCTTCCACCACGTTGACGATCAGATTTATTTCACGGTTCTTGATCATGTCGACGATATGGGGACGCCCTTCCGCCACCTTGTTCACTGCTGACACCGGCAAACCCGCCCGGGCGATCGCGCCGGCCGTGCCTTTGGTGGCGAACAGCTTGAAACCCAGTTCATGCAGGTAAGTGGCGATTTCCGCCACTTGCGGATGTTCCGGGTTGCGTACGGACAACACCACGTTGCCACTCAGGGGCAATTTCACGCTGGCACCGTATTGGGCCTTCAGGAAGGCCTCGCCGAAGGTCTCGCCCACGCCCATGACCTCGCCGGTGGACTTCATCTCGGGCCCGAGCAAGGGGTCCACGCCAGGGAATTTGCGGAACGGAAAGACCGCTTCCTTCACCGAATAGTAAGGCGGGATGACTTCCGTCTCGGCGCCCTGGGCCTTCAGGGTCGTACCGATCATGCAGCGCGCCGCGATCTTGGCGAGCTGGCGGCCGGTAGCCTTGGACACGAAGGGCACGGTGCGGGACGCGCGCGGATTGACCTCCAGCACGTAGACCAGATCACCCTTGATGGCGAACTGGACGTTCATGAGGCCGATCACGTTCAGCGCCTTGGCCATGGCCACGGTTTGCCGCCGCAGCTCGTCTTGAAGCTGGACGGACAAGCTATAGGGCGGCAGGGAACAAGCGGAATCACCGGAATGGACTCCGGCCTGCTCGATGTGTTCCATGATGCCGCCGATCATCACGTCGGTGCCATCGGACAAGGCATCCACATCCACCTCGATGGCATCGTTGAGGAAACGGTCCAGCAGCACGGGCGAATCGTTGGACACCTTCACCGCTTCGCGCATGTAGCGTTGCAGATCCGCCTCTTCCCGCACGATCTCCATGGCGCGGCCACCCAACACATAAGAGGGGCGCACCACCAGGGGATAGCCGATCTCGGCGGCCAGGCGCAGGGCCTCGTCCTCGGCGCGAGCGGTACGGTTGGGGGGCTGCAGCAGGCCCAGTTCATGGATCATCTGCTGGAACCGCTCCCGATCCTCGGCAGCATCGATCATGTCCGGGCTGGTGCCGATGATGGGCACGCCGTTTCTTTCCAGATCCCGCGCCAGTTTCAAAGGGGTCTGGCCGCCGTACTGGACGATCACACCCACGGGCTTCTCGATCCGCACCACCTCCAGGACATCCTCCAGAGTCAGCGGCTCGAAATAGAGGCGATCCGAGGTGTCGTAATCGGTGGAGACGGTTTCCGGGTTGCAGTTGACCATGATGGTTTCGTAGCCATCCTGACGCATGGCCAGCGCGGCATGGACGCAGCAGTAGTCGAACTCAATGCCCTGGCCGATACGGTTAGGGCCACCTCCCAGCACCATGATCTTGCGGCGATCGCTGGGCATGGCCTCGCATTCCTCTTCATAGGAGGAGTACATATAGGCAGTGGAAGTGGCGAACTCGGCGGCGCAGGTATCCACCCGCTTGTAAACCGGATGCACCCCTAGAGCCCAACGGTGGGCGCGCACGGCATGCTGGTTCGTACCCAGCAGACGGGCCAAGCGCCGATCGGAGAATCCATTGCGCTTCAGGGTGAACAGCTTGTCCTTGCTCAGGTCCGTCAGGGCCTTGCCGGCGAGATCGGATTCCTGATGCACAAGATCCTGAATCTGGGCCAGGAACCAGGGATCGATCTTGCTGGCCGAAAAGATTTCCTCGAAGGACATGCCGATGCGGAAGGCGTCGGCCACATACCACAGACGCTCCGGCCCCGGATTGCCCAGTTCCGCCTCGATCTCGTCCTCGTCGCTGGTTTTTTCGTCCAGGCCATCGACTCCGGTTTCCAGGCCGCGCAAGGCCTTCTGCAAAGATTCCTGGAAGGTCCGGCCAATGGCCATGACTTCGCCCACGGACTTCATCTGGGTCGTCAGGCGGTCGTTGGCCTGGGGAAATTTCTCAAAGGCGAAACGCGGCACCTTGGTGACCACGTAGTCGATGGACGGCTCGAAGGAGGCCGGGGTCAAGCCACCGGTGATGTCGTTTTTCAGCTCGTCCAGGGTGTAACCCACCGCCAGCTTGGCGGCCACTTTGGCGATGGGGAAGCCGGTGGCCTTGGACGCCAGGGCGGAAGAACGGGACACCCGGGGATTCATCTCGATCACCACGATCTGCCCGTCTTGCGGGTTGATGGCGAACTGGACGTTGGAGCCACCGGTATCCACGCCGATCTCCCGCAACACCGCGATGGAGGCATTGCGCAGCAGTTGGTATTCCCGGTCTGTCAGCGTCTGGGCGGGGGCCACGGTGATGGAGTCACCGGTGTGCACACCCATGGGGTCCAGGTTCTCGATGGAACAAATGATGATGCAGTTGTCGGCACGGTCCCGCACCACCTCCATCTCGAACTCTTTCCAGCCGATCAGGGATTCCTCGATGAGCAATTCCTTGGTCGGCGAAGCCTCCAGGCCACGGTCGCAAATCGTGACGAACTCTTCCATGTTGTAGGCGATGCCACCACCGCTGCCACCCATGGTGAAGGAGGGGCGAATGATGGTGGGAAAGCCAATGCCGGCCTGGATCTGCATGGCCTCTTCCAGGCTGTGGGCCAAGGCTGAACGGGGATTGGCGAGGCCGATCCTGGCCATGGCCTGCTTGAATTTCTCCCGGTCCTCGGCCTTGTCGATCGCATCCCGACTCGCGCCGATAAGTTCCACGCCGTATTTTTCCAGCACCCCGTGCTTGGCCAGATCCAGCGCACAGTTCAGGCCCGTCTGCCCACCCATGGTCGGCAAGATGGCATCCGGGCGCTCTTTTTCCAGGATGCGCTCGACCGTTTGCCAGTTGATCGGCTCGATGTAGGTGGCATCGGCCATTTCCGGGTCGGTCATGATAGTGGCCGGATTGGAGTTCACCAGGATGACCCGATACCCCTCTTCCTTGAGGGCCTTGCAGGCCTGGGCACCGGAATAGTCGAACTCGCAGGCCTGGCCGATGACGATCGGCCCAGCGCCGATGATGAGGATGGATTTAAGGTCGGTGCGCTTAGGCATGTTGTGCCTTATGGTCTTGCATCATCTTGATGAATCGATCGAACAGATAGGCCACGTCATGGGGCCCGGGACTGGCTTCCGGATGCCCCTGGAAACTGAAGGCCGGCACATCGGTACGGGCCACGCCCTGGAGGGTGCCATCGAACAAAGACACATGAGTCGTGCGCAGGGTATCGGGAAGCGTCGCCGCATCCACCGCAAAACCATGGTTCTGGCTGGTGATCATCACCCGGCGGCTATCCAGATCCTGTACAGGGTGATTGCCACCATGATGGCCGAACTTCATTTTTACCGTTTTTGCCCCCGAGGCCAGAGCAAGCAATTGATGTCCGAGGCAGATTCCGTAGGTCGGCACGCGTGCGGCCAGGATCTCCTGGATCGCCTTTATCGCATAGTCGCAGGGCTCAGGATCACCGGGGCCATTTGAGAGAAACACGCCGTCAGGGCGCATGGCCAAAACCTCGGTCGCTGACGTCTCTCCCGGAACGACAGTGACTTGACACCCACGACTGGCGAGCATGCGCAATATGTTGCGCTTCACGCCAAAGTCGTAGGCCACGACGTTCAGTAACCGGTCTTTAGGCTGTTCGAATCCTTTTCCCAGACCCCACTCACCCTCATCCCAGCGGTATAAGGTCTCACAGGTCACCTCTTTGGCCAAATCCAAGCCCGCCATGCTGGCACATGACTTGGCATGGGCAAGCGCCTCCGCCTCATCCACGTAACCGGCCATGACACAACCATTCTGCGCCCCCTTCTCCCGCAGCAAGCGGGTGAGCTTTCGTGTGTCGATACCGGCGATCGCCACAACATTGTGTGCAACCAGGTATTCGGTGAGGCCGCGAGTCATGCGGAAGTTGCTCGGCAACAAAGGCAAATCCCGGATGACAAGACCCGTGGCATGAACACTCGCAGACTCCTCGTCTTCAGGATTGGTACCCACGTTGCCGATGTGCGGATAGGTCAGCGTGACGACCTGACGCCTGTAGGAAGGATCGGTAAGTATCTCTTGGTAGCCGGTAATGGCGGTGTTGAATACCACCTCGCCGACACCGGCACCTTCGGCCCCGATGGCATATCCGTGGAACACGGTACCGTCGGCTAATGCAAGAATCGCTGGAACGTGTTCAGACAAGATAACCCCAAGCCCAGATGTGACAAGCGGGAGGGGGCACCCCATCCCGCTCAATTGAAATTCTTCTGTAATTATACGGTTACAGGCATTCCCCCTCAAGTTGGAAGTGACTGCACCGAACTTTGCCTTTCCTGCCCTGCAAAGCAAAAAGCCCACTTTTTGGGTGGGCTTTTTGGTTATAGGAGTCTGGCGATGACCTACTTTCGCGAGCGAAGTGCTCACTATCATTGGCGCTGGAGTGTTTCACGGTC
>JBGSHR010000328.1:0-4179 GCA_041752155.1 Thiobacillaceae bacterium
ACGACGCCGTCGCCAGCCTCATCGTCTGGGCCCGTATCGGCCCGCCCGCGGCCCAGGTGTCCGGGGTGGAGGTCAGCGCGGCGGATGGCAGCTTCACCAGCTTCGAACGCCTGCCCAGCGCCTGATCATCCGGCAGACAGAACAACCCGCTAGACGCCTCCTTCGATACGCCCGCCGAGCGGGCTACTCAGGATGAACGGGGTCGGTCGGCAAGGAGTCCGTTCGTCCCGAGTAGGCGCAGGGCGCCGTATCGAGGGAAGCATGGGCATCGGGCCCGCCCCGATCGGCGGCCGACACCGCTGGCGCGCACCCCGAGATGCCTCCTTATCCCATTGAAAGCATTATGGAAACTCCCGCCCCCCGGATTATCCGAGTGACTCACTCAACTTTACTTTCCCCGCCCCGCCGCCTATCCTGACACACTTTTTTCGCGCTCCACCTCCATGTCCATCACCATAAAAAACCCTGAAGAAATCGCCAAAATGCGCATTGCCGGCCGGCTCGGCGGCGAGGTGCTGGACTACATCACGCCCTTCGTGAAACCGGGCATCACCACCGGCGAGCTGGACAAGCTGTGCCACGACTACATGGTGGACGTGCAAGGCTGCGTGCCCGCTCCCCTCAACTACGCCCCCTCGGGCCACGCCCCCTACCCCAAGTCCATCTGCACCTCGGTCAACCACCAGGTCTGCCACGGCGTGCCGGGGGACAAGAAGCTCAAGGCCGGCGACGTGGTGAACCTGGACATCACCGTCATCAAGGACGGCTGGCACGGCGACACCTCGCGCATGTTCTTCGTCGGCGAGCCCAACATCCAGGCCAAGCGCCTCGCGGAAATCACCTACGAATGCATGTGGAAGGGCATCGCCATGGTCCGCCCCGGCGGCCACCTGGGCGATATCGGCGCCGCCATCCAGAAATACGCCGAAGCCAGCGGCTATTCCGTGGTGCGCGAATTCTGCGGCCACGGCATCGGCAGCCAGTTCCACGAGGATCCCCAAGTGCTGCATTACGGCCAGGCCGGCACCGGTCCGGTGCTGCAAACCGGCATGATCTTCACCATCGAACCCATGATCAACGCCGGCCGGCGCGACATCCGCATCCTCGGCGATGGTTGGACCGTGGTGACCAAGGACCACTCCCTGTCCGCCCAGTGGGAACACACCATCCTGGTGACGGAGAGCGGCTACGAGGTGCTCACCCAATCCGCCGGCGCCCCTCCCGTCCCCGCCTTCATCGCCGCCTGAACCCCCGTTGTCCCCGCGCATGAACCCGGATTTCAGCCAGATCGCCGCTTGGCGCGAGCGGCTCGCCCAAGGCCGGGCGCAACTGGCCGCCGCCTATCTCGCCCGGCCCCGGGCCAACGCCCTGTTGGCTGGGCTCTCCCGCCTCACCGACCAGCTCCTCGCCGAGATATGGGTGGCCCAGGATCTGCCGGAAGGCTCCGCCCTGGTGGCGGTGGGCGGCTATGGTCGAGGCGAGCTCTATCCCCAATCCGACGTGGATGTGCTCCTGCTATTGGACGATGCCTTGCCGGAGTCGGAACGGGTCCGTTTCGAGCCCCTCATCACCCTGCTGTGGGACGTGGGCCTGCCCATCGGCAGCAGCGTGCGCACCGTGTCCGAATGCCTGGCGGAAGCGGCCGGGGACGTCACCATCCAGACCAACCTCATGGAAGCGCGCTTCCTGGCGGGGAATCGCCCCCTGTTCCTGAGCATGCAAAGCGCGCATCGCGGCCAGATCGACCCGGCCGCCTTCTTCCAGGCCAAGGCCCTGGAGCAGAAGGTACGCCACGGCCGCCATAGCGACGTGGCCCTGCTGCTGGAACCCAATCTCAAGGAAAGCCCGGGCGGATTGCGCGACGTGCAGACCCTGCTCTGGGTCAGCCGCGCCGCCGGCATGGGCAGCACCCTGGCCGAGATCACCCGGGCCGGCCTGCTGCATGAACACGAGGCCCGCATCGCCGCCGCCGACCTGCGTCTGCTGGCCCATCTGCGCATCCGCCTGCATCTGGCGGTGAACCGGCGCGAAGACCGTCTGCTGTTCGAATTCCAGGAACGCATCGCCAGCGCCATGGGCCTCGCCGCCCAGGGTGGCCACCGGGCCTCGGAGCGGCTCATGCAGCGCTATTTCCGCGCAGCCCATCGCATCCGCCTGATCAACGAACTGGTGCTGGGGGAGCTGCGCACCCGCCTGCTGCCCGCCCCACTGCCTCGCGCGTTGGCGGATGCCCCGGGATTCCATGCCGTCGGCAATCTGCTGGATGCCGACGCGAACCTGCTGGCACAACACCCCGAACTGGTCCTGGAGGCCTTCCTGATCCTGGCCCGGGAGGCCGAGCTGACCGGCTGCACGCCGCGCCTGCTGCGCGACCTGTGGTGGGCCGGACGCAAGATCGACGTCGCCTTCCGCAAAGACCGGGACAACCAGCGCCGTTTTCTCGCCCTCCTCGCCCAGCCCAGGGGCGTCACCGGCGCCCTGCGCCTCATGCACCAGCTCGGCATTTTGGGGCGCTACCTGCCCCTGTTCGGCCGCATCACCGGCCAGATGCAGCACGACCAATTCCACATCTACCCGGTGGACGAGCACATCCTCATGGTGCTGCGCAATCTGCGCCGCCTGGCCGTGCCCGAACTGGCCCACGAGCACCCCCTGGCCCACCGCCTCATGCTGGCCTGCGAGCGCCAGCAACTGCTGTTGCTGGCTGCCCTGTTCCACGACATCGCCAAAGGCCGGGGCGGCGACCACTCCAACCTGGGCGCCGTGGATGCGCGCCGCTTCTGCCTAAGCCACGGCCTCGCCAAGCAGGACGCCGACATGGTGGCCTGGCTGGTGGCGGAACACCTCACCCTGTCCCAGACCGCCCAGAAACAGGATCTGTCAGACCCGGAGGTGATCGCCGCCTTCGCCAGGAAATGCGGCAATGTGAAGCGCCTTACCGCCCTCTACCTGCTCACCGTGGCGGACATCCGTGGCACCAGCCCCAAGGTGTGGAATGCCTGGAAGGACAAGCTCACCCGGGAACTCTACCTGGCCAGCCGGCGCATCCTGGAAGGCGCCTCGCCCCAGGCCGACAGCGTGGAAGAAAAAAAGGAACAGGCTCGCGCCCAGCTGCGTCTGTACGGCTATGCGCCGGGCGCGGAAGAGACCATCTGGAAACGCCTGGACGACGTGTATTTCCTGCGCCAGGACAGCCGCGACATCGCCTGGCAAACCCGTCGCCTGCTACCCACCATCGCGCGCCAGAGCCACATCGTGCGAGCCCGCCTGGCCCCGGTGGGCGAGGGGGTGGAGGTGATGGTGTTCGCCCCCGACGAAGAGGCCCTGTTCGCCCGCATCTGCGCCTTCTTCGCCCGCATCGGCTACACCATCCTGGAAGCGCGCATCCATACCACCCGGGACGGCTATGCCCTGGACAGCTTCTACGCCTTCGACCCGGAGCAGCGCCAAGTCTCCTATCGTGATTTCCTCAACTACATCGAGCACGAACTGGAAGGCGAACTGATGCGCCACGAGGGCCTGGAGGCGCCCCCCTCCGGCCGCCTGCCGCGCCGCCTCAAGGCCTTCCCCATCGAACCGGTGATCAACATTTCACCGAGCGACAACGGCCGCGACTACCTGCTCACCTTCACCGCCGGCGACCGGCCCGGCCTGCTGGCCAGCGTGGCCCGGGTGCTCACCCGCCACAAATTGAGCGTGCTGAATGCCCGCATCAACACCCTGGGCAACCGGGCCGAGGACGTGTTCGTGCTGCAAGGGGAGGATCTGGGCAAGACCGGGTTCCGCCTGGGCCTGGAACAGGCGCTGATGGAGACCTTGCGGGTCTAGCAGCCGCCGGGGCGCGGGCGATGCCGCGCGAGCCGGCTGCTAGGAAATCACGGGGCCAGGCGGCGGGGCCGCCTCTTCCCCCTGCTCCAGCCGGTACAGCCAGGCCAGCAGTTCCGCCACGGCGATGTAGAGTTGCGGCGGAATGCGCTCATCCAGATCCACCTGCATGAGCAGGGACACCAGCTCCGGCGATTCGTGCACGAACACGCCGGCGCTTTTGGCCCGTTCGATGATCTCCTCCGCCAGCAGACCCCGGCCCTTGGCCACCACCCGCGGCGCCCCGTCCTTCAGGGCATAGCTCAGGGCCACCGCCTCCGGACGCTGATCAGGCGGACGCATCGGCCACCCCCG
>JBGSHR010000329.1:0-2105 GCA_041752155.1 Thiobacillaceae bacterium
CCAGCATCAAGGCATAGGTTTCCGCTTCGGGCACGGGCGCGGCCATGGCCAGGTGGCGGTTGAAGGCGGTCAGGTGGTTGCCGGAGGCCCACTGGAGTTGGCCGTAGGTGGCGTAGAGGGACGAGGTGGCGGGCAGGGCCGCCATGGCGGCATCCAGGTCGGCGATGTCCTGGACTTCGATATCCCGGCCGATCTCCAGGGCGGCGTAGCTGGAGCCGCCGCCCCTGGCCAGCAGGCTGTCGTGGAGGGACTGGAGGGCGGAATTCACGAACCGGCCCTTGGGCATGCCGGTGAGGTCGCTGACATCCACCCCCGCCAGGCCGGCCTGGGTGAGCAGGGCGTCCATGTGGGCGTCTTCGGATTTCATGATGTTGCCGAAGGGCTTGGCGCTGGGATACTGGGCCAGGGGGTAGAGGCCGCTGAAGGCCTCGTACAGGTCGCCGGCCAGTTTTTCTTCCTCGATCATGTAGCGCAGGGTGTCGATGGCCTCGGCGGAATAGCTGTCCGCATGGGCGATGCCGGTGGCGGCGCAGAGGGTGACGAACAGGGCGGAGAGGGTCGGGTGTGCATTCATGATGGGCCTTGATGGTCTGGAAACGGGATGGGGCGCGGATGCCGGTGGTGCCCGGATTGGGCGCCTTGCCGCAGTCGACTGCGGCGCATCGTAGGAAAATTGCCGCGCCGCGGGAATGCGGCATATCGCCGCAGATGCGGGGTTTCAGGCCATGGGGGGAGCTAAACGAAGCGGTAGGAATTGGCCTGGAAGCGAGCGTGGCAAGGCGACCTGATCGGTCGTCGCCCTCACCCTGCCCTCTCCCAAGGGGAGTGGGGAAATCACCCTCTCTACCTTGGGGGGAGAGCTTGGGTCAGCGACGGTCGCCGGCGGCAGTTACTTCCGCGGTTACGTCACACCGCCCACTGCAATTTCGGGATTAATTGCGTAGATTGAAATCAGCAGCGCACCACTTCAACCACCTTGGCCACCCAACCATGACCAAATACCTCATCGCCTGGCTCGCAATGCTCCTGGTGGCCGTGGCCAACGGCGTCATCCGGGATTTCACCTATGGCCGCCATGTGGACGAGCTGACGGCGCATCAGCTTTCCAGTGCCAGCGGCATTGTCCTGCTGGGGGGCGTGATGTGGATCTTCCTGCGGCGCCATCCGCCGGCTTCCGGGCGCCAGGCGCTGGGGATCGGGCTGTTGTGGATGGGCCTGACCGTGGCCTTCGAGTTCCTGTTCTTCCACTACCTGGGCGGCCATTCCTGGGCGAGTCTGCTGGCCGCCTACGACCTGCTGGCGGGGCGGGTGTGGGTGCTGGTGCTGGCCTGGATCGCCGTGGCGCCGTATCTGTTCCATCGCGGCGGAGGTTCGGGCTGAGGCCCGTGGCCCGTAGCCCGTAGCCCGTAGGTCGGCAATCCTTTGCCGACGCTGTTCGGCGGCATGGGGATGCCGCCCTACGGCTTGACCCTGGACGGGTCTGGCCCGATTCAGCCGGGTAACGGCAGTTGCAAGGCGACCTGATCGGTCGCCGCCCTCACTTGCAGAGCGCGATCGCTGCTCGCCACTCCCCACGCGAGGGGAGGGCGGACGCGCCTCCTCAAACCACGTTGATGCCGCCGCGTTCCTCGCCCTTGCCTTTCAGACGCTGGATGCGCACCACCTCGTGGAGGCCGCGCAGGGCGCGCATGAGGCGGGCCAGGTGCAGGCGGTTCTGCACGCTGACGGTGAAGTAGAGGCTGGTGAAGGGGCCGGCCTCCTCTTCCATGCGGATGTTGTCGATGTCGGAGCCTTCGTTGGCGATGGCGGCGGCCACCTTGGCCAGTACGCCGCGCTGGTTGGCGACGATGATGCGGATGCCCACCTCGAACAGCTTGTCCAGTTCCACCGACCAGGCCACGTCCACCCATTTGTCCGGGTCCTCCCGGTAGTGGCGCACCTGGGGGCAGTCGTGGGTGTGGATGATGAGGCCCTGTTCCTTCTTGATCTGGCCGATGATGGGGTCGCCGGGAATCGGCCGGCAGCATTTGCCCAGGCGTACCACCACCCCTTCGGCGCCGCGGATGGGCATGGGGCCGGTACTCTTGCCGGGCAGCGCATCGGCC
>JBGSHR010000330.1:0-2574 GCA_041752155.1 Thiobacillaceae bacterium
GGTCTGAACGACTTCGCCGGCGGCGCCCAGCCCGCCAGCGACCCGCGCTTCGCCGGCTACCCGGGCGACTACATCAACCAGACCGAGCTGTACCGCAACGGCCTGCAAGCCTTCACCGAATACATGCCGATCCAGGCCCGCACTTGGTCCGAAACCGGCCTGGCCCTGTTCGACGGCGCCCCCGAGCTGTACCGCAGCCAACGCTTCGGCCGCGACGCCGCCCTGTTCATGGTGGACGCCCGCTCCTTCCGCGACACCGAACTGCCCGACGTGCAGAACCTGTTCGACCCGGTCCAGGTGGGCACCTTCATGGCCCAATCCTTCGACCCGCGCCGCACCATGCTGGGCCAGGCCCAGAAGGACCGGCTCAAGGCCGACCTGCTGGAAGCCCAGGCCGACGGCGTCGCCTGGAAGTTCGTCATGATCCCCGAGCCGACCCAGAACTTCGGCCCCCTGGCCGCCGCCGACCGCTTCGAGGGCTACGCCGCCGAGCGCGCCGAGATCCTCAAGTTCGTGGCCGACAACGGCATCGCCAACGTGGTGTTCGTCACCGCCGACATCCACGGCACCGTGGTCAACAACCTGACCTACCAGGACGCCGCCTTCGGCCCCCAGATCGCCACCCAAGCCTGGGAGATCTCCGCCCCCTCGGTGGGCTACGACGCCCCCATGGGCCAGACCGTGATGTACATGGCCCTGCAACTGGGCCTGGTCGACGCCGCCACCTTCAACGCCTTCATGGGCGCCGACATCCCCACCCAGAACGCCATCTACCAGGGCGTGCTGAACAGCGTCATCACCGCCGCCGGCTACGACCCGGTGGGCCTGGACGGCTCCGGCATCCCCGCCCAACTCCTGGCCGGCAGCTACGTGGCCGCCACCACCTACGGCTGGAGCCAGTTCGAGATCGACCCGGAGAGCAAGGCGCTGACCGTCACCACCTACGGCGTGCCCTACTACAACGAGGCCTACGCCGTCGCCCACCCCGAGCAGGTGGCCGGCATGCAGCCCAGCGTGGTGAGCCAGTTCCGGGTGGATGCCCTGCCGGTTCATGCCGAACACCATCACCATCACAAGCATGGCGAGCGGCATGGCGATCGCCATGAAGTGGAAGAGCATCACCACGCCAAGTAAACCGTTCCACCGGCCGGGCACGACCCGGCCGACATAGCAAAAAACAAAATAACGGGAGTTCCATAAATGAAAATCGTAAAAACCACCCTCCTGGCCTTCTGCCTCGCCGCCTGCCACCAGGGCGCCGCCAACGCCATGACCTTCAGCGCGGACACCATCCTCACGCCACCCGCTGACGGCCTCTACAGCTTCAGCGACCTGACGATCTCCGCCGGGGTGCGGGTGAGCTTCGCGCCGGTGGAAGGCCTCACCACCATCGACTGGCTCGTGGACGGCGATGCCGTCATCGCCGGCACCCTCGACTTGGGCGGGCTTTACGACTTCAGCCTGCGGGCCGTAAATATTCGCTTAGAGGGCAGTTTGATCAATAACGGCAAGTCGATCTCCCTCGCCAGTACAAATAAGCTAATGCTCGACCAGGATGCTGCCGTACGTACCGGAAGAATTAACGGCATGCCCGAGGTCGGGAGCGTGGCTGGCGGCAGCGTCGAATTGTCGGCGGGGGCTGATCTTTCAATTCGCGGCACCACCCGGAACGATGGCAGCCCAACGGACTTGACCTTGCCGGGCGGACGCATCCTCATTTGGGCACACGACAACAATCCCATTGAGGTCTTGGATCAAGATGGTCGAATCGATCTCGCAGCCACCACGGCCATGCGGGGGCTGGACTCCGCCTTGCTATCCGCAGGCCCGTCGATCCAGCCGAGCATCCCCGAGCCCGAAACTTACGCCATGTTGCTGGCCGGCCTGGGCCTGGTGGGCTTCGCCGTGCGGCGACGCAATACCGGCAGATAATCCCCCAACGGCCAGCAACTGCCGCCCGCCGCGCTACTAAATAACAAGCATCAGGGAGTAACACCATGAATCACAAGCCGATGGCCCCGCGGAATGGGGCATTCCGCCTGACCGCCCTCGCCGCCGCCCTGGCCTGCCTACCCGCCATGTCGGGCTGGGCGCGACGTAATACACCACCAGTTGATGATCGCCCTCGCTCAGCCGCACATTCACCGTCCTGCGCACATCTTCGCTCATGCTGGTATCGAGAAAGTAGCTCAGATCGTGCTCGGCCTGACTGTCCAGAATACGCAGCGCCCGAATCATCGAAAGCCGATAAACCCGTACCTGTCCCTCGTCAGTCAGCATCGAGACCAGTTCATCTTCCAGCGCGTGACCACCCTGAACCAATCCTTGCTGAGACGGTACATCATCCACCCCAATCACCCGTCCGCTGATGGTTTCCAGCGTTCCGGGTGTCGTCTCGAAAATGAGTTCCGCCCGCCGTCCACGCAGTCCGGTCAGCAGATCGCGCAGGCTGGCTGTATCGCTCAACCGAATCGAACTGCTGGCAAGCCGCGCATCCTGATCCATCGGTGTCTGGTAATGAATACCCAATACCTGACCACCTGCCCGGTCAAACACTGCCAGACTCTTCAGCAC
>JBGSHR010000331.1:0-3658 GCA_041752155.1 Thiobacillaceae bacterium
CCGGGTCCGGTTAGGCGACGGGGTACAACCGCCAAACGTTTTTCGACCTCGCGTCCGCCAGCTCCCTCTTTTTATTTATCGACGATCCCAGCGCCGCTTTCATGTTCGGGGGCGAGCCGGGGGATCATGATTGGTTAGGCATCGCAAAAGAGTTCGCGGCACAAGTTTTTCACGTTACCTTCCATCATGACCAAGCAAACGAAGATCTCACCTCCCAGCGGCTTCCCGATGTTTGGCTGGACGGAAGAGAAAACCAAGCAGTTCATAGCTGACAAGCCGCTGCAGGTCGGCGATTCAATGATCATCTACAACGGGCAGGCTGGCATGCATCACTACATCCTCGCCAAGGTAGAAAACCCAGCTCTCGGTAAACAGAAGCGAGTTCTTCTTTCCAAGTCAGGGGCCTATGGAGGAACGACCTTCTACAGAAGCGGAAAGAACTGTTTCGCCCCAACCGGCCAAACCCGAATGCTGCCTCCAGTACCAGAACTTATGGTGCATCTATCAGAGAGCACAGATGTTTGGCTCAACGCGAGGGTGTAAGAATTTTTGTGTAAACAGCCAAAGGGGTCAGCTTCGCATTATCGAACAATAGGGCGAACAATAGGGGACAGACCACGGTTTTTTCTTCCCTTCTCACGCCCCCTGAAAACTGTGGTCTGTCCCCTATTATTTATTTCATGCCGAATAGTTTTTTGAGAATTCGATTCCTATGAAAAACAAACCAACACTGACCCTCATGGAGCCCTGGGCGACAACGCGGCCTTCTCCCTCGTTCCATATTGTTTCGACAGCCGTGCCCTGTCCATGCTGACCCTGCTCATCGACAACGGGCTGGACATCAACAACAGAAACCAGGGGGGAAATACCTTGCTGCTGAGGTCCGTCGAGGAAATCGGCGGCAGCGACGCGGCCGCCCGCCTACTCATAGAACGGGGCGCGGACATCAACGCCAGGAACGGAATTGGCAGGACGCCGCTGATCAATGCGGCCTTTTCTCCGTATCAGGACTACTCGGACATTGCGGCATTGCTTATCCAGCGGGGCGCGGACGTCAATGCCGTGGATGACTACGGCTTCACCGCCCTGTCTATCGCCAGGCGGCAGCGACACGCCCGGATCGCGGACATGCTGGAAAAGGCCGGGGCAAGATAGCCTGGGGGATCAAAGGGGCCAGGCTCTCATGGCGCCATGAGAGCCTGGCCCATTAACTCGCGATCCCCCCTGATCAGGGGATAACAGACGGTAACCCACGCCGTTAGCATGGGGTAACCATTCCTAATGAAAGGACCCGTCATGAAATGCCCCCCGTTATCGACCTTCGCCCTTGCCGCGCTTGTTTTCGCGGACAGCGCCAATGCCTTGCCGATATATGTGGATGCGGCTGGCAGGCAATGGTTGCAGCCGTCCAAATTCACGAATTCGAGCTGGAACGCGATCAACAGCGTCTGTCCCGGCGGCGTCTGCAACGGCACGCTGAACGGAGAGAATCTGAATGGCGCCACCTGGGCCTCCTCCCAGGCGGTCGCCGCGCTGTTCACCGAATTGCTCGGGCCGGAGAACAAAGGCGCGGTCTATGGCTACGACAATTATTATTCGACCTGGACCTCCGCAGGGCCGGTCAGGAACGTGATGCTGTCGGCATTCGATCCGACGTATTTATCGGGGCCCGCGACGCTGGATACTTCGGCGTCTTGGACGGCGTGGGTGGTCGGGCTGACGTCGGATGATCCGGGGCCATATTCCGGCCCGGGCACATACAGCCTTGGGGACGGTTGGTTGACCGCCACGTGGAACCCCACATGGGAGATATCTTCCGCAAGCGCTTATCCCCACGGATTGAACTCCATGTACAAAACCCAGGGGAGTGCTTCATTCGGCGCCTGGATCTACCTTCCGGCCGCGCCACAAGTGGCGGCCGTCCCCGAGCCGGGCAGTCTGGCCTTGCTTGGACTGGCCGGACTGGGACTGGTTTGGGTGCGCAACAGACGGACGGCCCCATCGGTCTGAGCCGTATATCACCGCGTAGGTTGGGCTGAATGAAATGAAGCCCAACGCTTCGTTGACTCAAACCAAAGAAACGATTTGTTGGGCTTGCCAGCCCAACCTACAAGGCTGAGCGGGCGGGCGCGCAAACAGCCCCGCTCAAGGCCTTCCCACGAACGTCCGGGACACCTCGGACGCGTCCCCTCCCCCATCCCCGCCATCACGTCGCGCTGGTCGCCAGGCCGTAGCTGACCCGGTTTCGCCCCCAACCAAAGGGGTCAGCATCGAATTGTTTTTCAGGATTTTTAAATTGAAATCAATGCCGACCCTTTTGATTGTCCTTAAATTGAAACCGATGCTGACCCTTTTGATTACCGCCCAGATGCTCAACATGACCCTGCGCCAGCTCAACTACCGGCTCAAGATCCTGGGGATCGACAACGTGCGCTGAAGGGCTGGGGCCAGGCACCCTCGGCCGCCGGGACGGGGTGCCGATCGGATTCCGCCATTGGCCTCCCGCCGTGGGCGCTGCTCGACTTCGCGCTGTGGCACCAGCCGTTCATCGAGGGCGCGGGCCGGGCGCCGCCGCGCTGGAAATACCCACTGGACGGTCTGGCGGCACAGCTCGTCGCGGCGTCCGGCCGTGTCGGAATCTTTTACACATCCTTCCAGAATTGTTATGTAAGTCATTGATCCATTAAGAAGCCGTTCGCATGGTTTGATTCTTGCTAATCCCCTCTCCGGTCCGCTGTGGCCACTAGGACGGCGGCCTCGACCCATCGGGCCAGTCCGGCCAGCGCCCACATCCCGAACAACATCCAGGAGAGAGTTCCATCATGAAGCACCCCCTGCATCGACTGCTGCCCGCCGCCGCGGGCCTCCTGCTGGGCGCCGGCTTAGCCGCCCCCGCCGCCGCGACGACCATCAGTTTTTCGAACAAGGGCAACTTCTCCGCCCCCAGCTTCACCGAGAGCGGCTTGACGATCACCGCCCAGAGCTCGCCCGGCGTGGCAAGCAACATCTTCTTCCTGAACTTCAACGGACTCGGCGTGGCGGGTGGAACCGCCGATCACTTGGTCGATGGCAACGAACGCGTCTTCTTCACGGTGGATAGCGGGGCGAGCCTCACGGGCATTGCCTTACACCATGCCATCCTCGTCAACAGCAACGGCAACAGCGTGCTGGGCGAGGGCCTCATCGAGGGCTTCCTGGGCAACACTTCCTTGGGCACGCGGGCGATCAGCGGCAATTTCCATACCGACGTTTCCAGCCTGTTCCCGGGGCTCACGCTCACCAGCTTCAGCGTGCGCGCCAATCCTGACTCGCTGCGCTTAAGTTCCCTGGATTTCACCAGCAGTCCCCTGGTGCTGCACTGGGCCAATCCCCAGAGCGGCCAATGGGATGTCGTCGGCAACTGGAGCACGGCGGTCAACCCCGGGACCCTCAGCCAGGTGGTGATCGATCCACTCGGCGGCCTCAACGTCAGCGGCCCGGCGGCCAACACGACGGTGGCCGCGCTGGTGGTGGGCGCCCAGAACTCGGGGGTGGCGACGCTCAAGCTCAACAGCCTCGCCGACCTACAGGTCACCGGCCTCGCCACCGTGCAAGCGCGCGGCGCCATCGAGTTCGTCGCGGACGTCGTGCTGCGCACCCAGCGGCTAGACAACGGCGG
>JBGSHR010000332.1:0-3275 GCA_041752155.1 Thiobacillaceae bacterium
CTGGGCCTCCAGGGCCTTGAGTTCGCTGATGTCGGCATGCACCCCGACCACCCGCACGGCCCGGCCGTCCGCATCCCGCACCGCGCGCCCGCGGCTCATGACCCAGCGATAGCTGCCATCCTTGTGCTGGGCCCGGAACGCCGCCTCGAAGCGGGGTGTGCCACCGTCCAGATGGATTTTCAAGGCCTCCAGGACCGCGTCGCGGTCATCCGGATGCATGAGGGATTTCCAGGTATTGAGGCTGGGGTACAGCTCGGCCTCGGTGAAACCCAGCATCTCGCCCATGCGTGGCGACCAATACATTTTCCCCATGACCAGGTCCAGATCCCAGACCCCTTCCTCGGCGCCGTTCACGGCCAGATCGAAGCGCTCCTTGCTGGCCTGCAAGGCATTGGTCAACACCTGCCGTTCCCGCCAGCGCCGGCCCTGCTGCCGTCCCGCCCAGCCGATCCCGCCCAGGCCCAGCAGCCAGATCACGCCATGGCTGACGCCGAAGGCCAGGACGTTCTCGTCATGCCGCGCCAGGTAAGGGGCCAAGGGCAGGTTCACGCCGATGCCGCCGCGCAACTCCCCGACCCGGGTATAGCCCAGCACGGCGTGGCACTTGATGCAGCCGGACTCCAGGTACATGGCCTGGATATAGCGCAGGTGTGGGCTGCCATGGACCTCCGCCACCGCCCAGGCCTCCTGGCTCTCGCCCCGCTGAAAGGCGAGCAGTTGCGCCCGCTCCCAGGCATCCGGCGCATTGCGGGGGTTGAGGTATTTCAGGCCGGTGATGCGCCCCTGGATGCCGTAATCCCGGGAGTACTGCTCCATCATCTGGCGCACCATGGTGGCCGGGTTGAGCAGGGTGAGCTGCTTGCCCTGGGTGGTCGTCACATCCCGCTCGGGAAGGTGCCGCATCCAGGGGATAGGCTGCTGATGCTCGCCCACGGGCACATAGACACCGCCGTGCAAGGTGCCCCAGCGGCGGAAGGTCAGGTCCTTGTGGAAATTGGCCCGGGCCTCGGTACGCGCCTGGGCAAACAACTGCTCATGGTCGTGCTGGATGTTCCAGGCCAGGGAAGCGGCCAACACCAGTGTCCATATCCCGGCACTCAACCAGGCCAGGCGATATCGATGGGGACGATCCATACCGAGCCGGGCTCAGGCGGATCGCAGCCACTCCAGGGCAATGCCCGGCTCGTCGAACACCTGGATCTCCGCATCCACGAACAGGCGGTTGAGCCAGGCCAACCAGATCATCCACTCGTCACTGGTCACCACGGCGATCTTGCGAAAGTCGTAACGGTGTTCGCGCGAGAATTTGATCTCCTCCCAGGCGACATCCAGGGTGTAGCGGAGCATGTCGCGCAAGTCCAGCAGCAGATTCACCCCGCCCTGGAACTGGATGTCGAAGCTCACCTGCTGCTCGAATTCCTTGTAGTCGTTCAGGGTAAATTCGCCGATGACGGATACGCTCACCAGATTGTCTTGTACCGCTGTTGTGATCATTTTTTCTCTCCAAGACCCGTTGTGATCATTTTTTCTCGCCAAGGCTCAGATGCGCCGCTCTCATACCGCTCAAGACGATCAGGACGATGCCCGAGGCAGCAATCAAGGGTAAACCCTGATTCAAAAACAGTATATCCAGACTACTGCTAAAGAGCACCGTACTGAAGGCAAAGCTGGCCACCACCACGGTCTGTCCCTTCAGATAGGCGCGCGTCATGGCCAACTGGCCCAGGGTGGCCAGAGCACCCAGGGCCAGGAGCCAGCCCACGTGCCCCCATGCCAAGCGATGCCAGCCGGTAATAGAGGACGCCAGACCGGCACCCAGCACGCACACGGCGGCGAACCAGAACACGGTGCGCCATTCCGGCTCGTGCAACTGGCCCAGCCGGCGCACATGGATATAGGCGAAGGCCGCCATCACCCCGGAGAACAGGCCCACCAGCCCGGCCAGCAGATCCGGCAATGCCGCCTGCCAAGGACGCAACAGTAGCAACATGCCGGCGAACCCCAGGGCCACGGCCAGGTATTGGGCGGGACGGGGGCGTTCCTTGAGCTGCCAGGGCATCAGCAGGGCCAGGAACAAGGGCGAGGTGTAGTTCAGGGTCACCGCCACCGACACCGGCAGGGCGACCAAGGCGTAGAAGAACGCGGCCAGGGCGACGAACCCCACCAGGCCGCGCCGGATATGCAGCCAGGTATGGGCGCCGAACAGGTGGCGCCCGCCAAAGGCGCCGTGGCGCAAGGTCAGCAGGGCAACGATGGCCACCAGCGCGAACAGGGAGCGGTAGAACACCAGCTCCACGGAGGAAAACCACTGGCCGGCGATCTTGACCACCACGCTCATGAGGGCGAAGCACAGGCCGGCCACCAGCATCCAGGCGGAGCCCACTACCCGGCACCCCGAGTCTCGGACAGCGAAGTCATCTCCCCTCCCCCATCGGGGGAGGGTGCCCCGAGCATGGCGAGAGGCGAGTGAGGGGGTGACCCCGGGCGCGACCGTCCACTCATGCCTCTCCCAGCGGGGACGGGGCGGTCAACTCCGGCGCCTGAAGCACACGCGGCGCCTGCTCCACCGGCACCGCGACCGGCATGGCCTTGCCCTCCGGCGCCACTTGCAGATCCTCGAACTTGCGCGCCGTCACCAGCACCCGAGTCTCCAGGGAGCCGGTGGCCTCGTTGTAGGCCTTCACCGCCTGGCCCAGGTTCTTGCCCACGCCGTTCCAGTGCTCCGCCAGCTTGCTCAGGCGCTCGTACAACTGGGCGCCCAGCTGGCTCACCTGGCGCGCGTTGTCCGCCAGGGCCTCCTGGCGCCAGCCGTAATACACCGCCTTCAACAGGGCCAGCAGGGTAGTGGGGGTGGCCAGGATCACCTTGCGCTCGCTGGCGTATTCGATCAGCTCCGGGTCCTGTTGCAAGGCGGCGCTGAAGAAGGCCTCACCGGGCAGGAACATCACCACAAACTCCGGCGCCTCGGCGAACTGGTCCCAGTAGGCCTTGGCGGACAACTGCTGGATATGGGTGCGCACGTGCTGGGAGAAGCGCACCATGGCCCGGCCCCGGGCCTCGTCATGCTCCGCCTCCACCGCTTCCAGGAAGGCCGTCACCGGCGCCTTGGAATCCAGCACCAGGGTCTTGCCGCCAGGCAGGCGCACCAGCATGTCCGGGCGCTTGCCTTCCCCCGCCATCTCCTGCTCGTAGAAGTCGCAGTGGTCCTGCATGCCGGCCATCTCCACCACCCGCTTCAACTGCACCTCGCCCCAGCGCCCGCGCACCTCGGGCCG
>JBGSHR010000333.1:0-2134 GCA_041752155.1 Thiobacillaceae bacterium
AAGCGGAAGCCCGCCTGGAATCGGCCAAGCGCGACGCCGAGGTGCAGGTGCGCCTGGCCACCGCCAGCGCCGAGGCGATCCGCCTGGTCACCGACGCCATCCCGGAAAAGGAACTGCCCGCGCTCTACCTGCTGGGCGAAAAATACATCAGCTCCATCAAGGAGTTGGCCACCTCCAATAATGCCAAGACCGTGTTGCTCCCCGCCGACATCCTGAAAAGCGTTGAAGGCCTGCTGGGGGGGCGCCGATAATCGCGTCCGTCGCGCTTGCCATGCAGCCAAGTGCCGTTGCTGGGCGCGGTGTATTGCGGTTTATCCGGAGCACCAGGCAACCTAAAGTAAAGTCTAAAGATTTCTCTGCAACCGTCGATAATTAACTCATCGCAGAACCACTGAAGCCCAAGGGAATGACATTGAAAAAGATACTGCTGTTTCTAGCTCTTGGGAGCTTCCTGGTGGGTCAGATGGCGTATGTGCCGGAGGCCGTGGCGGCCACCACCCAGAGCAAGACCCATAAGTCCAAGGCCCACAAGGCGAAATCCAGCAAGGCCAAAGTCAGCGCAAAAGCCAAGAGCAAGTCCAAGAACAAGCTCAAGAGCAAAAAACGCGTCAAGGTCGTCAAGCACAGCCCCGCCCACGCACGGGTGATGAAAGTGGCCTACGACGAGGCCTGGCAAGGCGGCGACCTGGATCTGCGTTCCTCAGCCGCCCTGGTGGTGGACCAGCAATCAGGCGAGGCCCTGTACGCCAAGAACATGGACGTAGCCACCCCCATCGCCTCCATCACCAAGCTCATGACCGCCATGGTGACGTTGGACGCGGGCCTGCCCCTGGATGAGGCAATCGTCATCGGCAGAGAGGATGTGGATCGCCTGAAAGGCTCCAGTTCGCGCCTGGCCCTGGGCACCCGCCTGACCCGGGCAGAGCTGCTGCACATGGCTTTGATCGCCTCGGAAAACCGGGCCGCCGCCGCCCTATCCCGCGCCTATCCGGGAGGGCGTCCCGCCTTTATCGCCGCCATGAACCGCAAGGCCCGGGCCATCGGCATGAAACAGGCCTTCTTCGCCGACGGCACCGGCCTCAACAGCGAGAACCGGGCCTCCGCCGCCGATCTGGTCAAGATGGTGGATGCCGCCTACCAGTACCCTCTCATCCGCCAGATCACCAGCACCGGCAACTACGATATCGCCGTGACGGGCCGGAAGATCGTGCGCGTACGGGAAAACGGCAAGATCCACCGTGTATCCCGGGAAGTGCAGCGCCATATCGCCTTCAACAACACCAACAGCCTCACCCGCAACGAGGATTGGGAGATCGGCGTTTCAAAAACCGGCTATATCAGTGAAGCCGGCCACTGTCTGGTGATGCAGGCGAAGATTGCCGAACAGAAGGTCATCATCGTGCTGCTGGACTCCTGGGGAAAATGGAGCCGCATCGGCGATGCCAATCGCATCAAGAAGTGGTTGGAGCGGGGCAACGAAAACCACATCGCCAGCCACTTGCCACGCAATTCGGTCTGACCCCCCCGCACCCGCATCTTTTCTCACCCGAGCCAGGCCCCGCCTGGCTTCGCCACACCTGATCGTCTCGCCCACTGTTTGCTGCCGCAAGCAGTGTTACCGCGGCCAATTCGATACAGAGGCAAGTTTTTCCAGACCATCGGCAAAGGACCGATGGCACTACCGCGACGCCCCTAGGCCCTCGGCCGCCCATACCCAGCAGCGCCCCAAAGTAACTGACTAATCTGTCCAAGCGGCACGCCAGGACTATCCGCGCCTGTCGCAACCCAGATATGCCAGCAATCCGGGCATGGATATCAAAAAAATTTGATGGCCATCAAGGAAGCACCTAGTAACAACTTCCTACTATCCCCCCTCAGATACGAATTTGGGGCACCTCGCTCCCAATCCCATTCCCTAGACCTTGAGGAGACGACAATGCGTAAGGGGATTTTTCTGCTGGCTTTGGGGCTGGCTTCTGCGAATGCCTATGCTGCCGACCCGATAGAAGGACTGGCGCGGACCTGCAACAACTGCCACGGGATGAACGGGGTGAGCGCCGGGGGCGCCATGCCCTCCATCGCCGGTCTCTCCGAGGTCTACCTCAAGAACATCATGATGGAATGGAAGAGCGGC
>JBGSHR010000334.1:0-2389 GCA_041752155.1 Thiobacillaceae bacterium
CGGGCAGGTGATCTCCCGCGGCGGTGGGCACCAGCGGGGCATGATGAGCGCGGGCGGCGGCTCCGGCTGGCTCAACCCGGAGAAGTACCCGGGTCGGCGCAAGAAGGACTTCAACCTGGACAACTGGGTGATGCAGGGCAACGTCAAGTTCGCCTGGGTGTTCGGCACCACCTGGATCGCCGCGATGATGGCCTCGCAGACCCTGGCCACCAAGATGCTGGAGATGACCCGCGATAACCCGTACCAGATCACCAGCCTGGATCGCAAGGCGATCTTCGAGACCTTGAAGAAGCGGGTGGACAATGGTGGCATGGTGCTGGCGGACTCCGACATCTATCCGGTCGAGCCGATCAACACCGACATCGCCGACTTCGTGCTGCCGTCCTCGTCCTGGGGCGAAGACGACCTCACCCGCTGCAACTCCGAGCGCCGGCTGCGCCTCTACGCCAAGTTCTACGACGCGCCGGGCGAGGCCAAGCCGGACTGGTGGGCGGTGATGAAGTTCGCCAAGAAAATGGGCTTCGAGGGCTACGACTGGAAGAACTCCAACGACGTCTTCGAGGAAGCGGCCCGCTTCTCGCGCGGCGGCGTGCTCAACTACCACCCGCTGGTGATGGAGGCCAAGAAGAAGGGCGTCAAGGGCCATGAGCTGCTGCGTACCTACGGCACCACCGGCATCCAGACCCCGCTCCGGGTGCGCGACGGCAAGCTGGTGGGCACCGTGCGCCTGCACGACCCCAGCAACGACTGGGGCGAGATGGAAGAAGCCGAAGTGCAGATTCCCGGCATGTATGCCTTCAGCACCCACTCCGGCAAGGCCATCCTGCTGAAGAGTCCGTGGAAGTTCGGCGGCTGGATCCAGTATTACGACGCCATCAAGCCGCGCCCCGAAAAGGGCGAGATCTGGGTGACGAATGGCCGCGTCAACGAATCCTGGCAATCGGGCTTCGACGACCTGCGCAAGGCGAACCTGCACCAGCGCTGGCCGTGGCCGCCCATCTTCATCCACCCCAACGACGCCAAACCCAAGGGCATCGAGTCGGGCGACCTGGTGAAGGTGCACAACGACACGGTCTATGTGCAGGTGGGCCAGCCCCAGGGCGTCAAGGATCCGGACCTGTTCTTCAACAACCTGATGAAGGACGGTTTCATCCAGACTTCCGAGGGCACGTTCACGGCGGTCGCCATCGTCTCCGACGAGATGCGCGAGGGCGTCGCCATGGCCAGCTTCAACTTCCCCGGCGCGCCGGCCAACACGGTGGTTTCGGCGGTGCCCGATCCGGTCACCAACAACTACCGCTACAAGTTGGGACGCGGTGTGCTGACCAGGCTGGGCGAGTCGCCGTACAAGCACAGCTTCACGGCCATGAGCCTGAAGCCGCGCAATATCGCCTGAGTCGCTGATGGTTTGAGCCGGGACTTGGAGACAAGTCCCGGCTTTCCCATTCACGCGCGGAATTGGCTATCCTGCCCGCTCCTACCATGCCATAGGGACCGCCTTTGCCGTTCCACCTCCGGGGCCTCTCCTCCCGCATCTACTTCGCCTTCCTGATCGCCGGCGCGATTCCCGTATTGATCGCCGGTCTGGTGGGCATCCATTTCTCCATTCAAGCCCTGCGCACGGAAACCGTGAACCACCTCGAACATGAAGTGGCGGGCCGAGCCGACGCCATCGGCCGCTTCATCGAACAACTCACCAGCGAGGTGTCCTACCTGTCCGGCTCATCGCCACTGCGCGAACTGGCCGACCTCACCGTCCAACGCGGTGGACAGCGGGGTGGTCAACTCTCACGCGACGCGCGCCGACGTATGGAACGCGACTTCGCCGCTTTCGCCCAGGCCTACCCCTACATCTACCAGGTGCGCTACCTGGATGCGCGTGGCCAGGAAGTGGTGCGCGTGGACCGCCAGAAGGACCGCCTGATCCTGGTGGCCGAAGACGACCTGCAGAACAAGGCCGACCGCTACTACTTCGCCGAGGCGATGCGGCTGCCCCCCGGGCAGATCTACGTGTCGCCGCTGGACCTCAACGTCGAGCGCGGACGGGTGGAACGCCCGGAACGCCCGGTAATCCGCTTCGCCACGCCGGTGGCGGACAGTTCCGGCGTGAAGCGCGGCCTGTTCATCATCAACATCCACGCCGAACTGTTCATCGGCCAGCTCCAGCAAATGGTCGATGCCTACGGCGGCACGGCCTACCTGTTCGACCGGGAGGGCTTCTACCTGGCCCGCTCCGCCGCTGCGGGCGAGGCCGAGCATTTCGAGATGCGCCCGGTGAAGGATCTGGCGGCGCGCCTGCCCGCCAGCCTGTTGGCCGGCATTCTGGGCGGCAAGCGCGGCACCCTGGAACTGGACGACTGGATCGTGGCGCACTCGCCGGTAAGCACGA
>JBGSHR010000335.1:0-1899 GCA_041752155.1 Thiobacillaceae bacterium
GCCCGGCCAGGCGCGCCGCCGGCGCGGGCAGGGTGGCGATTTCCGGCCGCACCGGATTGCCCACCCAGGCCGCATTCACCTTACGGCAGGGCAGGGGTTTGTCGTTGCTGTTGTGGAAGGCCGCGGGCAAGCCGAGCAACACCCGATCGGCGACACAGGCCAGGAGACGATTGGTGAGTCCGGCGATGGCGTTCTGTTCGTGGATCACCAGGGGCCGGTTGAACAGGCTGGCCATCATGCCGCCCGGGAAGGCCACATAGCCGCCCAGCCCCAGGGCCACGTCGGGGCGGATACGGAAGATGGCGCGCGCCGCCTGCCAGAAGGCGGCCAGCAGCTTGACGGGCAGCAACAGCAGCTTGAACACGCCCTTGCCGCGCACCCCGGCCATGCTTATCCAGGCCATCTCGAAACCCTTGTCCACCGCCAGCCGGGCCTCCATGCCCGCCCGGGTACCCAGCCACACCACGCGCCAACCGTCGGCGCGCAGCCGTTCCGCCACCGCCAGGGCGGGCATGACATGGCCGCCGGTACCGCCGGCCATGATCAGGACAGTACGGCGCGACTGGGCCATCTCATCCATGGAGGGCCTCCCGCGCGCCGAGTAGGCAGCCGTCAGTTTTCAGTTGGCGGCCAGGCAAGACGTACGCCTTGTTCTGCCGACTGCCGACTGCCATCTGCCAACTTGGGGTCATGTTTTCTTCCCCCTCATCAAGCAGCGATTCTCGAAGTCGATACGCAGCAGCACCGCCAGGGCCAGACAGTTGGCGACGATGCCGGAGCCGCCGTAACTCATGAGCGGCAGGGTCAGGCCCTTGGTGGGCAACAGGTTGAGGTTCACCCCCATGTTGATGAAGGACTGCACCCCCATCCACACGCCGACGCCCTGGGCCACCAGGGCGGCGTAGTTGCGGTCCATGAGTCCGGCCTGCCAGCCGATGGAGAAGGCGCGCCAGGTGACCCAGGCGAACAGGCCGATCACCGTCAGGACGCCGATCAGGCCCAGTTCCTCGCCGATCACCGCCAGCAGGAAGTCGGTGTAGGCCTCGGGCAGGTAGAACAGTTTTTCCACGCTGTCGCCCAGGCCCACGCCGGTGACTTCGCCCCGGCCCAGGGCGATGAGGGCATGGGAGATCTGGTAGCCGGAGCCGTAGGGGTCGCTCCAGGGGTTGAGATAGCTGGTGACCCGCGCCAGGCGATAGGGCGACAGGGCCACCAGCATGACGAAGCCGGCGCCCAGCAGCAGGATCAGGCCGGCAAACAGGCGGGCGTTGAGGCCGCCCAGGAACAGGGTGGCCAGGGCGATGGCGACGATCACCACGAAGGCGCCGAAGTCCGGCTCCAGCAGCAGCAGGCTGCCCACGCCCAGCATCACCAGGAACATGGGCATGAAGCCCTTCTTCAGGCTCTGCATGAAGGCGGCCTTGCGCACCGTGTAGTCGGCGGCGTAAAGGATGGTGGCGAACTTCATCAACTCCGAGGGCTGGAAGTTGCCCAGGGGCCCCAGGGGTATCCAACGCCGGCTGCCGTTCACCTCCCGCCCCAGGAAAGGCACCAGCACCAGGATCAGCAGCACCGCCCCGCCGATGAATAGCACCGGCGCCAGCTTCTGCCAGGTCAGGATCGGCACCTGGAAGGCGGCGTAACCCACGCCCAGACCGATGACCAGGTACATGGCGTGCCGGATCAGATAGAAGCTGGCTTGGTGGTTGGCGCTCTTGGCCTCGGCGATGGAGGTGGAAGCGGAATAGACCATCACCAGGCCGATCATGAGCAGACCCAGGGTGGCGAACATCAGGCCCCAGTCGTAAGGAGTGAGGGCGGTGCGCTTGAGGGCGGCGTTATGAAACATGGGAGCCCCCCCGGCGTTGCACGCCCCTGCGCTCGCCCGTGGCCGGCGCC
>JBGSHR010000336.1:0-4934 GCA_041752155.1 Thiobacillaceae bacterium
CACCCGCCTGGGGCTTGCCCGTGCCGCCCATGCCGGAACCGTCCGGCGCCAGGCCGGTGCCGCCCATGCCGCTGGCACCGCCGGTGCTGCAAGGATTGGCCAAAACGGCGGCGGACAGCAGGCTGCCGATCAGGATCAGGACACGGAGCAAGTTCACCATCGACTTATTGATTCATTGATTCGTTCGTCGGCTCGGGAACACTGGCCCCGGTCGTGTAAAAGTAGGTGCCAAAGGTCACCTGGGCATGGGCGCCCTGCCGCTTGGCATCCTCCATCTGAAGCGCCAGGGCTTGCCGGTTGATTTCCTGCAGGGCCTCCAAGGCGAGCCCTCGCGCCAACTCGCGCAGCTTGTCGGCGGACTCGGGCGTCAGGGCATCGTAATAGGCTACCCGGTCCAGGAAGGGGGGAGCGGTTCCAACCATGTTGTGGCTGGCGGCCGCCATGTGGTCGTGCATCCCCTTGCCGAAATAGAACGCCTTTTCATCGAATCCCTGTACCGGGATGAAGGCGGATTCTAACAAATGCACCCGGTCTTGCTCATCCAGGCGAGCCACCCCCAGACGCAACCACTCATCAAGCACGGCCCGGGAGCGGATGTCCTTGCTGACGCCTTCCACCAACTTTTCGAAGGAGATCTCGCCGCCCTTGCTGGCCAGACGCGGCAAGGGGGCCGGACGACGCTGGTGGTCCAGGCAACGGGGATCGGCGCACCAGCGGGCGACAATCTGCCCGCCCAGGGAGACCGCCAGGGGCGGGGCGCGATGTTGCATCATCTCGTCGCGCAGACGCTTGACTTCCCGTCGATGCACCCCGGACAGGATGCTGACTTGACTATCGCTGATGGGTCGCCCGTCATCGGGAAAGTCCCGCGCCGCCACATCCACAAACACGCCTTTGATCAGATTGGAGAACGCCGGGTAGTTAACCCCGAACGCCAGCAGCAGGCGCACCAACGGCCTGAGCAAACGCTGCACGGCCTGCACCAGGGCAGGGGGCGTCGTAAGGTGTACTTGGCTACTCGTGTCCATGGCTCAAGACTTTAACATGCGTGTAACAATCACACAAACAACCATAAACACAACATGGTTACATAAAAAAACATATCAACAAGATCATCATCTTAGTAACAGATATGGTGAGTTTTTTCCCTTTTAAATGCCGACACTCAATTGACGTGTGCATTATTTACACGTACCGTACAAAAAACCACGTGGCCGACCATGGCTTTGCCACACCAACGCCCCGCAACCTTCAGGTGAGGAATTCAAGATGAAATCGATGCGCACGTTTGCGTGGTATTCAGCCTTGCTGATGCCACTTCTGTTCATGGGGGCCCAGGTCGCCCATGCGGCTTTATCTGTCAGCCCGAACAGCGTAAAGCTGGCCCCCGGCGGCAAGGTCTCCTTGAGCGTCAGCAACGTACAGGGCAGCCTCAGGCTATCCAATTCCAATACCAAGGTGGTGGCGGCGGAGTATTCCGACGGCAAGGTCCGCCTGGAGGCGAAACGCACCGGCTCCGCCAAGATCACCCTGCAGGACAGGAAAGGCCGGGTCATCGTCCCGGTGACCGTCAGCTCGGAGACCGGCACCGGCACATCAACACCGAGCGCCTCGCTCTCCGTCACGCCCAGCAGCGTCACCCTGGCACCCGGCGCGAAGGCCAGCCTCAAGGTCAGCAATGCCAGCGGCAGCGTGAGGGCATCCAGCTCCAACACCAACGTGGTCGCCGCGGAGTTCTCCGATGGCGTGGTCAAGCTGGAGGCCCATAACGCCGGCACCGCCAAGATCACCGTGCGCGACAGCAAGACCTCGGTGAGCGTCGCGGTCACCGTGGCCACCAGCGGCACCGGCGGCGGCACTACGACCTCCAATGGCAGCTACACCCTGCTGGCCTGGAACGACCTGGGCATGCATTGCATGGACGGCGACTTCTCCGTGTTTTCCATCCTGCCCCCTTACAACAACCTGCATGCGCAACTGATCAACACCGGCACCAACAAACTGGTGACCTCCGGCGTCACCCTGACCTATGAGGCGATGGCGGATGCCGACGGCTCGATCAATAGCATCTCCTCCACCAAGACCAACTTCTGGCAGTACGCCAAGAACTTCTTCGGCGTGGATCTGCCACCGGACGTGGGTCTGGCCGGCAACCCCACAGCCACCCTCACGCCCGCCCCCATGACCTTCGAGGCCACTTCCGGGCAGTTCAAGGCCGAGGGCATCCCCATCACGCCCTACGACGACACCATGCGCAAGAACCCCTACCCGATGGTGAAAGTGGTGGCCAAAGACAGCGCCGGCAAGGTGCTGGCCCAGGCCCGCGTCGTGTTGCCGGTGTCCGACGAGATGAGCTGCGCCGCCTGCCATGCTGCCAACTCCGGCGACGCCGCCAAGCCCGCCGCCGGCTGGATCAGCGACACCAATGCCGAGCGGGAATACAAGAAAAACGTCCTGCGTTTGCATGACGAGAAGCAGAAGGGCAACAGCAAATTCGCCGGGGCCCTCGCCACCCTGGGTTACAACCCGGCCGGCCTGCTGGCCACCGCCGACAGCGGCAAACCCATCCTGTGCGCCTCCTGCCACGCCTCCAACGCCCTGCCCGGCACCGGCGTGGCCGGCATCAAGCCCCTGACCGAGGCCATCCACCAGCACCATGCCATGGTCAAGGACACCACCACCGGCCAACCCCTGGACAGCCTCACCAACCGCTCCGCCTGTTACCAGTGCCACCCCGGCTCGGAAACCAAGTGTCTGCGCGGCGTGATGGGCAACGCGGTGCTGGCCGACGGCTCCATGGCCATCCAGTGCCAAGGTTGTCATGGCACCATGAGCAACGTCGGCCGTACCGGCCGGGTCGGCTGGCTGGAGCAGCCCGACTGCCAGTCCTGCCACCACGACGGCAAGCGCGAACTGGCCGCGGTCAGCAGCACGGGCCTGCTGAAGAAGTGGCTGGACAAGCGCTACGCCACCAACGCGGACGTCCCCGCCGCCGGCTTCAACCTGTACCGCTTCAGCAAGGGCCACGGCGGCCTGCAATGCGAAGCCTGCCACGGCGCCACCCACGCGGAATACCCGAGCGGCCATCGCAACGACAACGTCCTGTCCAAGGACGTGCAGGGCCGCGAAGGCACCATCGGCGAGTGCGCCAGCTGCCACAAGAGCGTGCCGCTCACCGCCGACCAGGGCCCCCACGGCATGCACACGGTGGGCAACGCCTGGGTAAGCGGCCATGAGCGATACGCGGAAAACAACACCGCGGCTTGCGCCTACTGCCACGGCGCCGACTATCGCGGCGGCATCCTGTCCACGGCCAAGGCGGCGCGCAGCTTCACGGCCGAAGGCAAGACCGTGAACTACACCGCCGGCCAGAAGGTGGGCTGCTACGACTGCCACAACGGCCCCGGCGGCGACTGAACCAGCGCGGCAAGGGAATGAACCGGGTGGGCTAGTCCCACCCGGTTTTTTTTCGTCCCATGGAAACCAACATGGAGTGCGGCCGATCTATCGGTCTGACTTCGGCCCCGACCAGATCGTCTCTGTGAATTCAGAAAACGTTCGCCCAAAATCCGACTTACTTACAATGACGCATGCCCATAGCCAAAGCCCGACCCATGCACACCCTGCTTCCCGTCGAGATCGGCCCGCAATTCCTGGGTGAACCCCTGCCCAACGATCTCTACAACCAGCAAGGCGTACTCATCGTCCGGGCCGGCACGATCATCGACGACACCGCCCGCCTGGACCACTTGTCCACGCTGCGTCTGTTCCGCCCCAGCCTGCTTGAAGATCCACCCCAGACCCCGCCTTGGGCGATCCTGTGCCAGATCGCCCGGCAATATGCGCAACTACTGGCCGATGCCCCGGTCGTGGACCCGGATGGCATCGCCACCCTGGCCAGCGCCCTGCGCCAATTGGTGGCGGACCATCCGGAAGTCTGCATCGGCATGGCCCAACGCCTGCCCCTGCCCAGCTTGTCCCAACGCCATGCCTTGTATGTGGCGGCACTGGGCATACTGGTCATCCGCGGCCTTGACCTGGACGAAGACAGCGAACTGACGCTGGCCTGCGCCGCCCTGACCATGAACCTCACCTCCCAACCCTTGCAGGACCACCTCTCCAACGCGGCGGGCCAGCCCGATGCCCTGCAGTGGGAGGCCCTGCGCCTGCACCCGCTGACCGCCGCCACCCGACTGATGCAGGCGGGGGTAACGGACGCGAAGTGGCTGACGGCCATCAGCCAGCATCATGAAAACATCGATGGCAGCGGCTATCCCCTGGGCCTGCAAGGAAACGAAATCAGCCTGGAAGCCCGCATCCTGCGCACGGTGGATGTCTGGTGCGCCCTGTTCAGCCATCGCCACACCCGCATGGCGCGCTACCCGAACCAGGCCCTGGACGTGGCCTTCCAGCGAGAACGGGGACGCCTGGACGACGCCGCCTTGCTGGTGCTGCGCCGGCTGATGGGGCGTTTCCCGCCCGGCACCCTGGTGCGCCTGGCCAACCGGGAAACCGCCGTGATCACAAGATGGTTCGGCAGCCAGGCCTACCCGAGCTTCGCCGTGAGCCTGCTCAAGCCGTCCGGCAGCCCCATGTCCCGGCCCCTGGTGCGCAACACCCTGCGCATCCATCACGCCATCCGCGACTACACCTACCTGCCCCTGGTCCACGAACCACTGGAATGGGAGCGGGCCTGGGCCTTGGGCTGACCACCATCTCAAAGGCCGGGGCGATACAGGAAGAACAGCCCGGCCCGCTGCAGCAGGGCATCTCCCACCCCGCCCTCCGCCAAGCCGGGCAGGATGCTCACCTCCACCAGTTGCACCCAATCGAGTCCCGCCTGTTCGAGCTGGGCCAGCCGGGCCGGTGGGGCCAGGGCGGGCAGCGCGATGGCCAGGGACTGCTCGACCGGCTTGCCCGCTTCCGTCCGGACC
>JBGSHR010000337.1:0-2926 GCA_041752155.1 Thiobacillaceae bacterium
GATGCCCCGGCGCATCTGGGGGCCGGTCTGGATGCGCGCCACATCGCGCAGCAGGATGGGCGTGCCGTCCGGCCCCAGGCCCACCGGGATATGCTCGAAATCGGCCAGGGTCTTCAGATAGCCGTTGGCGCGCACCATGTACTCCGCCTCGCCCAGCTCCAGTATCGAGCCGCCCGCCTCCTGGTTGGCCCGGCGCACCGCGCCGACGATGTGGGACAAGGGCATGTTCAGGGCGCGCATGCGTTCCGGGTCGATGAGGATCTGGTACTGCTTCACCATGCCGCCGATGGTGGCCACCTCGGCCACGTTGGGCAGGCCTTGCAGCTCGAACTTGAGGAACCAGTCCTGGAGCGATCTCAACTGGGCCAGGTCGTGCTTGCCGGTCTTGTCGGTGAGGGCGTACTCGTAGATCCAGCCCACGCCGGTGGCGTCCGGGCCGATGGCCGGTTTGGCCGCCGCCGGCAACTTGCTGGCCGCCGTGTTCAGGTATTCCAGCACCCGGGAGCGGGCCCAGTACAGGTCGGTGCCGTCCTCGAACAGGATGTAGACGTAGGAATCCCCGAACATGGAATAGCCGCGCACCACCTTGGCGCCGGGCACGGACATCATGGTGGTGGCCAGGGGATAGGTGACCTGGTCTTCCACCACTTGGGGCGCCTGGCCCGGGAAGGGGGTGCGGATGATGACCTGGACGTCGGATAGATCGGGGATGGCGTCCAGGGGCGTCTTCAGCACGGACACCACGCCCCAGGCGGTGACCATGAGGGTGGCGATGACGACCAGCAGGCGGTTGGCCACGGACCAGTGGATGAGTTTGGCGATCATGGCCGTGTCCTCACTTACCGCCGGACGCGGGCTTCGCGTCCATGCGCTTCGGCCGGATGGCGACGACCGGGAAAGCATCCGCTTCCTTGACTAGGTCGAACTCCACCTGCTGGCCCGCCTTCAGGCCCTTGAGGATGGTCGGGTCCTTCACCGCGAACGCCATGGTCATGCCGGGCCAGTCCAGGCTGGGAATGGGTGCGTGCTGCATCACCAGTTCGCCGCTCTTGGCGTCGACCTGGGTGATCTTGCCGGTGCCGGTGTGGACCTGTTGCACCCCGGCGCCGGGGGCGCCGAGCTTGTCCAGCACTCCTTTCAGGTTGGCCTCCGACTCGATCAGGAATTGGCCCGAGGTGACCACCTGCTCGCCCCCTTCCAGTCCCGCCAGGATGGCGGTTTTGCCGTCGCTCTCCATGCCGGTTTGAACCGCGACCGGTTGGAAATGGCCCTCGCCCTGAGCCACCAGGACGATGCTGCGCTTGCCGGTGGTGATGACCGCCTCGCTGGGCACCAGTACGGCCTCCTCGCCCTTGCCGCCGTAGAGGGTGACCTTGGCGAACATGCCCGGCTTGAGCTTGAGCCCCTGGTTGGCCAGGACGATGCGCACCGGGTGGGTGCGGGTGTTGGCATCGACGGTGGGATAGAGGTAGTCCACCGTGCCTTCGAAGGTCTCGCCGGGCAGGCTGTCGACGCTGATCTCCACGCTCTTGCCGGGGACGATCCAGGCCGCCTGGTTTTCCATGACCTCGGCCGTGACCCAGATCCTGGACAGGTCGGTGATCTCCAGGATGGGCATGCCGGCGCTGACCGCCGAGCCTTCGCGCGCGCTGATGCGGGAGACGATGCCGCCACCGGGGGCGTAGTAGTTCACCCGGCGCTGGGGCTTGCCCCCCTTCTCCAGGTTGGCGATCTGGTTCCGCGCAAGCCCCAGGAAGGCCAGTTTCTGCCGGGCGGCGTCGAGCCAGCCGGCGTCTTCCGGGTGCTTGAGGGCGAGCAGGAACTCCTCCTGGGCCACGTAGAGATCCGGGCTGTAGACCTCGGCGATCAACTGGCCGCGCCGCACCGGGTCGTTGAGCGCGCGCACGTGCAGGCGCTAGATCCAGCCATTGACCCGGGCCTGCAGGACCTCGATGCGGTTGTCGTCGGCGCGCACGTAACCCACGGTGTCGATGCGGCGCCATAACTGGCCCCGTTCCGCCGGGGCGGTGCGGATGCCCAGGTTCTGGACCACGCGCGGGTCTATGCTGACGCCGCCGGCAGCGGCCGCATCACCGGCGTATTTGGGCACCAGCTCCATGTCCATGAAGGGCGATTTTCCGGGCTTGTCGAAGTGCTGGTCCGGCACCATGGGGTCGTACCAGAACAGCACCTGCTTTTCCTGTTTGGCGGCGGGGGCCATGTCTTTGGCCATCTCCTGGGTTGCCGCGGGCATGCGCGCGCGCAGGGTGTACCAAGTGGCGCCGCCACCCAGGGCGAGTCCGGCGACGAGAACGGCGAGCAGTTTGATGTTGGTGTTCATGAGCGTCTCCTCAAAGGGCGCTGAAGTAGCGGATTTGCGCCAGGGCCTTGGCCCGCGCTACCTGTTGGGCGAGCCATTGCAGGCGCGCCTCGATTTCCGCTCGGCGCGCTTCCATCACCCGGCCGTAGTTGGCCCGGTCGCTGCCATAGGCGGCCAGGGCGCTTTCCACGCGGCGGCCGGCCAGGGGCAGGATGTCCTGTTCGTAATGGGCGATGCGGGCGTCGGCCGACTGCCAGTCGGCATAGGCGGTCTCCAGCTCGGCCTTGAAGGACTGGTAACGATCGCGGCGCACTTGCTCGGCCCGTTCCACCCCGGCCAGCCGGGAGGCCAGGCGCTTGTCCTGGCGCTTGCCGGGGAAGATGGGCAGGTCCACGCCCACCACCAGGGAGACCAGGTCGGGGCGGTTGCCGCCGCGCAGACCGTAGCTCAGGTCCACGGACCAATCCGATTTGTAGGCCTCGCGTGCCTGGGCGACTTCGGATTGGGCCACGGCGACAGCCTCGTTCAGGGCCGTGAGCTCCGGATGCTGCTCCAGTTTTTCGATCAACTCGGCTAGCGGGGCGGGCGGGGTAGGTGCGGGCAGCG
>JBGSHR010000338.1:0-4155 GCA_041752155.1 Thiobacillaceae bacterium
CAGCACGACGATGGCGTCGTGGATGCTCGCCACCTTGTGCTGCACCCCGTAGAAAGGAGAGTTGGCGACGCGCAGGGCGCGGGCGACCAGGGCCTGGTCGCCGGCGATGCCCGCCGCCAGTTCGTCCACCCCCACCGCATCGTTGTCCAGGGTCTTGATGATCTGGGTGACCAGGGCCGGCAGGGAGGGCAGTTGGCGGATCTCGCCCAGCACCTCGTCGAGGCTGGGGGGCGTCATTCCAACGCCTCCATGCGGTACTCGAGCATGATCCGATGCAGCCAGAGGTCCGTTTCCGTGTCCGGACGGTGGCGGAACAGATGCGCCAGGCGCGTCCGGGCGGCGTCCTGTCTTGCCGCTTGTTCCGCCGGGCTCAGGACTTGGGGCAGGGCGATCGTCACGGCCCGAATGCCGCGCCGCTCGAGGGCGTGGATATGGGATTCGCTGAGCTGGAAACCGGCCATGAGCAGGACGGCGCCGTGGCTGTCGCACACGTCGCCGCCCAGGCACATGCCGGGCTCCACCTGTTCCAGGGGCAGGGTGCGCAGCTTGGGTTTCATGGGCACATCTCGCACGGCAGGAGGGCCAGCAAGATACCCCGGGAAAGAGAGTGCTGGCCCATGGATTTGTAGATGACGTGGTAACGGCATCCCGCATGGCTGGTCTGCTCCGGGATGTGGGCGGGGTCGCGCAGCCAGGCGCGCATGGATTCCGGCAGGACTTCGCCGGCGAAGCGGCCCAGCAGCGGGGCGCCGTCGCCGCTCAGCTCGTTGTCCGCCGCTGTGTTGGCCAGGGCGATCAGGTCTTCCGCATCGACGCCGATGATGGGCCAGGGAACCAGTTGCAGCACCTCCTGGAGGGTGTCGAGCACCGTTTCTATGCGTTGCGCCTGGTGTTCCTTTTCCTGCACCAAGGCTTGCAACTCGTTGTTGGCGGCCTGGAGCGCCCGGTTCAGGCGCAGGTTCTCGTCGCTGATCTCCTTGCTGCGGAAGGCCTCCCGGATGTGGCTGCGCAGTTGCTCGTCGTCCCAGGGCTTGGTCAGGAATTTGTAGATCGAGCCTTCGTTGATGGCGTCGGTGATGAACTGGAGATCGGTGTAGCCGGACAGGACGATGCGTATCGTGTCGGGGTGGGTTTGCTTGACCCGGCGCAGGAACTCGACCCCGCTCATGCCCGGCATGCGCTGGTCCGAGAGGATGACGTCCACGGCCTGGGTGGCCAGGATGGCCAGGGCTTGCTCGGGATCGCCGCAGGTCAGGATGGTGTAGCCGTCCCGGCGCAACAGGCGGTGCAGGGCGGAAAGGATGTTGGGCTCGTCGTCCACCAGGAGCAGGGTGGGCGGTCGTTCACGGTGGTCTGGCATGGGGGCCTCGTCGGTTCACTCAGCCGCGGTCGCGCGGCCGCGCGGTTTGATGATGGCTTCGAAATAGTGGAAGGCGTCGCGGATATGCTCGCGCAACTGGTCGTCATCCCAGGGCTTGAGGAGGAATTTGTAGATGGCGCCCTGGTTGACCGCCTGGATGATGGTGTCCAGTTCGCTGTAGCCGGAGAGGATGATGCGCACCGTATCGGGGTGCAGTTCCCTGACCCGGCCGAGGAATTCCGTGCCATTCATCTCCGGCATGCGCTGGTCCGAGAGGATGACCTGCACACTGTGGGTCGCCAGCAATTCCAAGCCTTCCCGGGCGCTGGGGGCGGTCAGGATGCGATACCCCTCGTTGCGCAGCATGCGCCGCAGCGCGCCCAGGACGTTGGCTTCGTCGTCCACCAGCAACAAGGTGCGGGTGTCGGGGGCGGCGTCCGCGGCAACCGGCAGGGATTTTCCCCCATGCAGCATCTCGGCGAATGCCTCGGCCGGCACCGGCTTGCTGAAGTAATAGCCCTGCATCATCTCGCAGCCCTGTTTGCGCAAGTAGCCCAGTTGCGCCTCGGTCTCCACCCCCTCGGCCACCACCTTCAGGCGCAGGCGCCGCGCCAGGCCGATGATGGCGGAGACGATGCCGGCGGCGTCGGGTTCGGTGACGATTTCGCGCACGAAGGATTGGTCGATCTTGAGGGCGTCGATGGGGAAGCGGCTCAAATAGGCAAAGCTCGAATAGCCGGTACCGAAGTCGTCCAGGGACAGCTTCACGCCGATCTGTTTGAGCCGGTCGAGCAGGCGCGTGGCGGCTTCCGGGTCCTCCATCAGGATGCTTTCGGTCAGCTCCAATTCCAACTGCTGGGGCGGCACCTGATGCCGTTCCAGAGCCCGGGCGACGGTTTCCTCGAGATCGCCCGAGCGGAACTGACGCGCCGAGACGTTGACCGCCACGCGCACGCCGGGCAATCCCGCCTCGTGCCATGCCCGTATCTGGCGGCAGGCGGTGTCGATGACCCAGGCGCCGATGGGCACGATCAAGCCGCATTTCTCCGCCAGGGGAATGAAACTGGCCGGCGGAACCAGGCCCGAATCGTTGCGCCGCCAGCGCAGCAGGGCCTCCGCGCCGGTGATGTGGCCGTTCCGCAGGTCCACCTTGGGCTGGTAGTGGAGCACCAGCTCGTCCCGTTCCAGGGCGCGGCGCAGCGCGGTTTCCAATTCCAGTTTGGCGAGGGCGTCGACGTTCATGTCGCCGGTATAGAAACAGAATTGGTTGCCGCCATGGTCCTTGGCCCGGTACATGGCGGTTTCGGCCCCGCGCAACAGTTCGTTGACGCCGTGCCCGTCGTCCGGATAGATGCTGATGCCGATGCTGGCCCCCAGGAACACCTCGCGTTCGCCCTGGCAGGTGAACGGTTGGGCGAGTAGGGCGAGTAGTTCCCGGGCCACTTTCGCCGCCTCCTGGGCTTCCTCGATGGGTTCGAGCAGCAACAGGAATTCGTCGCCGCCCAGGCGCCCCAGGGTGTCTTCCTCCCGGACCCGGTTCTTGAGGCGGGCCACCACGGTCAGCAGCAGATCGTCCCCGGCCTCGTGGCCCAGGCTGTCATTCACGGTCTTGAAGTGGTCCAGGTCGATGTGCAGGACACCCATGTGCTGCCCATGGCGTTTCGCCCGATCCAGGGCGTGTTCCAGGCGCAGTTTCAGGAGCGAGCGATTGGGCAGGTCGGTGAGGGGGTCGTAGTAGACCAGGTGGTCGAGCTGTTCCTCGTTCCGTTTGAGCTGGCTCAGGTCGGTGAACACCCCGACATAGTGGGTGGGGTTGCCCTGGCCATCATGCACCCGGCTGAGGGTGATCCACTCCGGGAAGATCTCGCCGTTCTTGCGCCGATTCCAGATCTCGCCTTGCCAGTAGCCCTCCTGGTGCAGTTGCGCCCACATGGCCTGGAAGAAGGCCTGGTCGTGCCGGCCC
This sequence comes from Thiobacillaceae bacterium, assembly GCA_041752155.1. Lineage (GTDB taxonomy): Bacteria > Pseudomonadota > Gammaproteobacteria > Burkholderiales > Thiobacillaceae > PFJX01. The sequence goes on from JBGSHR010000338.1 coordinate 3,324, forward strand.
GAGTTCAGCACCTTGGGGTTTTTTCCCTGGATGTCCTCCTGGGTGTAACCGGTAATGTCGGTAAAGGCGCGGTTCACGGCCAGGATGCAGCCATCCAGGCCGGTGATCATCACCCCGTCGCGGGTGTTCTCGAACACCAGGGCGGCCTGGCGCAGCTTTTCGTCGGCGCGCTTGCGTTCGCTGATGTCGAAAAAAGTGGCCACCGCCCCCACCACCTGCCCGTCGCGATGCATCGGATACGACCAGTACTCCACCGGGATGGGGTGGCCGTCCCGGTGCCAGAACACCTCGTCGTCGCGATGCACCGCCTCGTCTTTCTGATAGGCACGATAGATCTGGCAGTCTTGGTTCGGGTAGGGCGTGCCGTCGGCGCGGGTGTGATGGATCAGGCTGTGGATCGGGCGGCCCAGCAGATCCTCCGCCCGCTGGTAACCCAGGGTGCGCAGGAAGGCGGGGTTGACGAAGGTGCAGCGTCCTTCCGTGTCGTTGCCGTAGATGGCTTCGGCGGTGGAGTCCAGGATCAGCCGGATGCGCGCCTCGCTTTCCATCAGCGCCGCCCGCTCGCGCATCAGCGTGGCCTTGTGGCAAACGCTCTCGAGGGTGCTGGGCAGTTCGTGCAGATAGCCGGCGTGCTTGATGAGATAGTCGTCCACCCCTAGATGCAAGGCCCGGGCCGCGACCTCCTCGCTGCCCTGTCCGGTGACCAGGACGATGGGCAGGGTCAGGCCCCGTTCGTCGCGCAGCGCCTCGATCAACTCCAGGGCGTCGCCGCCCGGCAGCTGGTGATCCAGCACCAGCACGTCATAGGCCGCCGTCCCCCCCGCGGCTGCCG
>JBGSHR010000339.1:0-1765 GCA_041752155.1 Thiobacillaceae bacterium
GGCGGCCGTCGCCGCCAAGGTGGAACGGCTCGAGGCCCTGGGTGTGGAGGTGGAAGGCCGGGTGGTGGAAGGCCGTCCTGATGACGCCATCATCAAGGCCGCGGAGGAGGTCGGCGCGGACTTGATCGTGGTTGGCAGCCATGGCCGTACCGGTCTGGCCAAGGTGTTGCTGGGCAGCGTTGCCGAGCGGGTGATCGGCCTGGCGGTCTGCCCGGTGCTGGTGGTCAAACCGTAAGCGGTGCTCCACTAGAACGGTGCTCCACTCGAACAAAGGCCAGGCGGATGATCCCGTCTGGCCTTTGTCGTTTCCTGGCACCAGGAAGCGCTCAGCCAAGCGGCTTCCTGCCGCCGCCTGCTCCGTCGCGCGGACAGCGGCCCGGGGATATGCCTATCAGCAGACGTCGGCTTCGGTGGAGTGTTGGGAGGGCAGCACGCTCTACACGCTAGCGCCGGCCTCCTCGCGCAAATGATGGCAAAGGCAGATGCCAGCCATGCCGGGCAACATCACGTCGAGGACGATGGCGTCGTAATCGTGGGCGACCGCCAGATGCGTGCCGGTAATGCCGTCTCCCGCCGCATCGCAATGCGGATACCCCACCGAACCAGGGTGGTGCGAGATAATGCCGCACGGCCTAATTATCGGAGTACGCAATGATCCGCAAGAACCCCTCTGGACACTTGCCGGTGGTGCACGACACCGCCTTCGTCGATCCCACCGCCATCCTGTGCGGCAAGGTCATCGTCCATGAAAACGTCTTCATCGGCCCCTACGCGGTGATCCGCGCCGACGAAGTGGATGAGCATGGCGAGATGGAGGCGATTGTCATCGGCGCCGATTCCAATATCCAGGACGGCGTGGTCATCCATTGCAAGGCCGGCGGCGGCGTGACCATCGGCCAAGGCAGTTCCATCGCCCATCGTTCCATCGTCCATGGCCCCTGCGCGGTAGGCGACAACGTGTTCATCGGCTTCAATTCGGTGCTGTTCAATTGCAGCGTCGGCGCGGGTTCCGTGGTGCGGCACAACTCGGTGGTGGAAGGCTGTACGGTGCCGCCGGGCTTTTATATTCCCTCCACCAGCAACATCCATTCCGACGCTGAATTGGCCAAGATCGAACCGGTGACGCCCGATCAGGCCGGTTTCTCGGAAAGCGTGGCCCACGCCAACCAGGAATTGGTGAAGGGATACAAGCGCATTCGCAACGAGTTCTGATCGGCGCCGCCGGAACCGCCGGGGGCAAGACCCCGCCATGACGATCGATTGGACCTCCCGCTTCCACGCCCTGGACGAGCTACTGGTGACCCAGGCGCCGCTATGGCGCCAGGCGCCATTCCATGTGCCGCGCCCGGATTGGTGCCGGGCCTATTCGGACTTGGCGGCGCATGTGTTGGGGCTGGACGATGGCGCAGTGGCCACCCTGACCGGGGACAACGGGGGGTTGATCGAACGGGTGGCGCGTTTTGTCCCCGGGCTGGAGGCACTGGCCGGGCTGATCGATCTGCCCCGTGCCGATGCCCGGCTGGCACCCGCCAGTGGTCATGCATGCTGGCATGTGCCGGGACGCAAGCAGGCCCAGATCGAGGCCTTCGCCGGGGCGCTTGGTCCCGTGCATGGACCCGTGCTGGAGTGGTGCGCCGGCAAGGGCCATCTCGGCCGACTGTTGGCGCGCCATTGGCATGTCCCGGTAATCAGCCTGGAATGGGATGCCGCCCTGTGCCAGGCGGGAACGGATCTGGCGGCCAAGGCCGGGGTGACGCAAGCCTTC
>JBGSHR010000340.1:0-3631 GCA_041752155.1 Thiobacillaceae bacterium
ATGGGCCTGGGCGCGGGCGAAGCCGAGCAGGCGCTTGATCTCGCCGTCGCTCTCCTTGGCCAGGGCCCGCTCCAGGATGGGCAGCAGCTCCACGCCGGCGTTGGATTGCAGTTCCTGGGCGGCGACCAGGCGCACGGCCCGGTCCGGGTTCATCAGGCGCAGGCCGGCGATGGCGTTGGACAGCTCGGCGCGGATGCGGTTGTTGATGGTGATGGACTCGTATTCCTCCGGCGCCGGCGTGATCTCCGCCCCGCTGGCCGCGTCGAAGGCTTTATCTTCCGGCATCAGGAACACCCGGCCGTCCGGCGTCACGAACAAGGCATCGTCGGCCAGGGCCTTGAGCATGTTCACCGCCTCCCGGTCGGCGCCGGCCCCCAGTTGCTGGATGGCGGCGATCTTGGCGTCGGAATCCTCCGCCGCCAGCTGTTTCACCAGGGCGGGGTCCAGGGCCGCCCGGACGGGCAGGCTGAAGAACAGCAGGGCAAGGATGAGGAGGTGTTTCATGATTTCGCTTCTGTCCGGTTCGCTAGGCTGCGGGTCATGCGGTCATTCCCACGCGGGTGCCAGGCGCCCGCGTGGGAATGACGCCCCCCCGAAAGAGGGCGCCGTGCTACGGCTTACTTGGTGTCAGGCTCGCCTTTCTTCTTGTCGTTGCCGGGGATGTAGGGGCTCCAGGGCTGGGCCTTGACCGGGCCCTTGGTCTTCCACACCACGTTGAACTGGCCGTCGGGACGGATCTCGCCGATCAGCACCGGCTTGTGCAGGTGATGGTTCTTCTGGTCCATGGTGGCGACGAAGCCGGACGGCGCCTTGAAGGTCTGGCCGGCCATGGCGGCGATGACCTTGTCGGTATCCGTGGACTTGGCCTTCTCCACCGCCTGCTTCCACATGTGGATGCCGATGTAGGTGGCTTCCATGGGGTCGTTGGTCACCACCGTGTCGGCGTTGGGCAGCTTCTGCTTCTTGGCCCAGTCCTTGTACATCTTGATGAACTTGGCGTTGGTGGGGTTCTTCACCGACTCGAAGTAGTTCCAGGCGGCCAGATGGCCCACCAGGGGCTTGGCGTCGACGCCGCGCAGCTCTTCCTCGCCCACCGAGAAGGCCACCACCGGCACATCGGTGGCCTTCAGGCCGGCGTTGCCCAGCTCCTTGTAGAAAGGCACGTTGGAGTCGCCGTTGATGGTGGACACCACGGCGGTCTTCTTGCCCTCGCTGGCGAACTTCTTGATCTTGGCGATGATTGTCTGGTAATCGCTATGACCGAAGGGGGTGTACTCCTCCATGATGTCCGCGTCCTTCACGCCCTTGCTGTGCAGGAAGGCGCGCAGGATCTTGTTGGTGGTGCGCGGGTACACGTAGTCGGTGCCCAGTAGCACGAAGCGCTTGGCCGAACCGCCGTCCTTGCTCATCAGATATTCAACAGCGGGAATCGCCTGCTGGTTCGGCGCGGCGCCGGTGTAGAACACGTTCTTCTCCAGCTCTTCGCCCTCGTACTGCACCGGGTAGAACAGCAGCCCGTTCAGCTCCTTGAACACCGGCAACACCGACTTGCGCGACACCGAAGTCCAGCAGCCGAACACCACGTCCACCTTGTCCTTGGACAGCAGCTGGCGCGACTTCTCGGCGAACAACGGCCAGTTGGAAGCGGGATCAACAACCACGGCCTCCAGCTTCTTGCCCATGACGCCGCCCGACTTGTTGATCTCGGCTATGGTCATCAGCGCGGTCTCTTTCAAGGCCGTCTCGGAAATGGCCATGGTGCCGGACAGGGAGTGCAGGATGCCGACCTTGATGGTGTCGGCGGCCAGGGCGGACAAGCTGGTCAGACCAGCGGCGGCCAGGGCCACGGAAAGCGTGGCGGCCTTGATGAAGTTGCGGCGTTGCATGGACGGCTCCTAGGTTGTGGTTGGATCGGACTGAACGAATTCAGTGGGAGCCAGATTACGGAGCCGGGGTGGTGCGAGGAATACGTCAGATGGCGTAGGTAGGTGAGGGGGAAAAGCTAGGACAAGTAGGGCGGGGAGGCGCAGCGCCTTCCGCCGTTATGCACATGCGGCGGATTACGCTGCACCTCCCCGCCCTACCCGGACTTGCCGCTCAAGCCCGCAGCAGGGCCTTGGCTAGACGCGCCGAAAGCTGATCTTCAGTGAACTGGGGCTCGTTGGGCGGATACAGGGCGTCCTCCACCAACTCGAAGCCGTTCTCCTTGGCCAGGGCGAACATCTCCTTCATTTTTTCACAGGCCTTCAGTTGCGCGGCCAGGGCGGCATCGCCCCGGGCCTTGGCCGAGAATTCGGCAATTTGCTTGATCGACATGGTTCTCTCTCATGATGGTTGGACGTGAAACGAGCGGTTCCGGCCACCGGGCAGGCCGTGGGCCGGAACCGGTCTTAGGGAGCAAAAATCAGGCCATGGCCAAAAGGAAATAATCTCCCCATTAAATCAAATGGATAGCGTCTTGCCCGGCCGGTTTGTGCCATGCAAGGGCTGGTTTTGTGGCAAGGCCGACAAGGAATGTTTGGAACTAAGACGACATTTTCCGCCCGGCAAACGCTAGCTCTGCCCTATACCAGGCCAAGCACACCTTGAGGTTTGACCCCATAACTTCACCTTGACACATCCATACCGACCGGTATGTAATGCCGCCCATGGATACCCGTCAACCTGACCTCACCCGGGACAAGCTGCTTCAGTCCGCCTTCTGCGAAATCCACCGCCAGGGTTTCCAGGCGGCCAGCCTGAGCCAGATCCTGGCGGAAACGGGGCTCACCAAGGGGGCCCTGTACCACCACTTCCCCACCAAGCAGGCCTTGGGGCTGGCGGTGATCGACGAGGTGATCGCCCGGCGCCTGGAGCGGCTGATCTTCCAGCCGTTGCGGGAGAGCCCCCAGCCAGTGGCGGCCCTGCTGGAGATCATCGCCACCATGGATGCCCACCGGCCGGCGGACCTCACAGAACTGGGCTGTCCCCTCAACAACCTGATGCAGGAGATGAGCCCCCTGGACGCCACGTTCCGGCACCACCTCAACACGGTGCTGAACACCTGGCGCGACACAGTGGAGCAGGCCCTGACGCGCGGCCAGGAACAGGGCGAGCTCCGCCCGGAGGTGGACTGCAAGGCGGTGGCCTTGTTCGTGGTGTCGGCCTGGGAGGGCTGTGTCGGCATCGCCAAGAATCTGCAATCCCCCGAGGCTTTCGGGCTCTGCATGCAGCAGCTGCATGGCTACTTGCGGAGCCTGTTGGTGGCGCGTCCCGAGTGAGGGCGCTTTTTTTTGACTGACTACATACCGGTCGGTCGGCATGAAGCAAAGGAGAAGTCATGAGCTTTATCGAAACAGTGGTACCGGGTCAGGCCAGCGGCAAGGTGGCGGCGATTTACGGGCAGGTCGAGCAGATCCTGGGCCGCGTGCCCAATGGCTATCGGCTATACAGCGCCAGCCCGGACCTATTGGAACAGCTGGCCCAGCAGTCCGGCTATTACATGCAGCACCCCACCCTCAGCGCGGATCTGCTGGCCCTGATCCGCCTGGTGGTGTCGGCGGACAACGACTGCGACTATTGCATCGGCTTCAACGAGGCCATGCTGCTGGGCAAGGGCTACACCCAGGAGCAACTCGCCGCCGCCCGCAAG
>JBGSHR010000341.1:0-2144 GCA_041752155.1 Thiobacillaceae bacterium
TGCCGGTGTTGTCGAGGCTGCTGGCCTCGCTCAGGGCCAGGAAGGCCGCCTGGAACTCGCTGCTCCCCGCCAGCACCAGGGCGCGACCGCCTTCCGCGTACAGCGCGGCGTAGCCGATGCCGTCTCCCAGCTTGGCGAGGCCGTTGACCCGGGTCTGGGCCACCCCGTTCATCCGGCCGATGCTCCAGGTCAGATCGCCCACCTGGACGTCCGCCGTGCCCGACAGGGTGCCCCCGTTGAGCAGATCCAGTTGCGCGATGCCAAGGCTGCTCCCCAGGCCGGCGTCGGCCACCAGCTTGCCGCCGTTCAACTTGAGCTGGGCCACGCTCATGCCGGCGGAGACGCCCAGGTTGACCACCGTGTTGCCGGCAATCTGGATCGCGCCGTTGCCGGCATAGCCCATCAGGCTGTTGATGTTGGCGGTGCCGCCGGCGAACTTGATCAGGCCATGGTTGGTGATGGCGCCGGCATTGAAGTCGTGGGCACCGACGAATTCCAGGGTCTGGCCCGCCAGGGTCTCGAAGCTGCCCAGATGGCTGCCGCCGCCGGTGAGGCGCACACCGCCGGACTGGACCCGCAACGTGCCGCCGTTGTTGAAGGCGGTGGCCACGGTGGTGGTATGGCCCTGGGCATCCTGGATGAAGCTGCCGGTGTTGTTGAAGGTATTGCCGGCGCCGATGCTGAGGATGTTGTTGTCGTTCACCAGGCCGTTGCGCCGATCGCCCCGGCTGGTGAAGCTGCCGTTGTTGTGGACCGTGCTGCCGTTGCTCAGGCCGAACCAGTAGGCCTGGAGCGTGGAGTTGCCGTTGAGGGTCAGGGAACGGCCGTTTTCCAGGTCCAGGGTGGCGGTATTGAGGGCCTCGTCGCCCAGCAGGGCGTCGCCGTCGACCACCATGCCGCCGCTGCCGACCTGGTCGCCGCTCATCCAGGAGAGGCCGCCGGTATGGAGGGTGCCCGTGCCGCTCAGGATGGAGGTGCCCGCCTGGTAGAAGCCCAGGACCGTGGCATTCGCGTCCAGGACCGGATTGCCGCTGTTGAACAGGCCGACGATCTTGTCCGGGCCGGGCGCCTCGGTGTAGTAGGGCGCCCAGTTGCCGGGACTGAACCAGTCACCGGTGACGTTGGCGATCCAATTCAGATTGTTGGATGTACTGGGCGGCAGCGGGGATGGGATATAGACCACCTGGCCGCCGCCAGCCCCGGCCTGCTGGGCGAACATCGCGAGCAGGACGGCGGCGACGGGCTTGAGCCGGGCGGGACGGGGGGAGCGCAGCGGATTGCGGGTCATGGTTCTTCCTTGATCGGGGATGGCAGATGGGCTGGCAGCTTAGGGAGCGGCCCGGCCAAAATCGTCAGGAAAGGGTCAGCAATTGGTCATGTTTCATTGCCCAGCCCTCGGTGCTCCGCCACCGTGTCGGGCGGTGCCGTCTCGGCGAGACGGGACTGGAGGAAGGCAAGAAGATCGCTGGCGGAGAAAAAAACCACGGCGTCGCCATAGGCCGAGACCTGTTCCACACGCCCGATACAATGGCCCGACGAGAGGTCGGCATCCCTGTGGATCTGAATCAGGAAGGCTCGCGAACGCGGGTAGATGGGTTCCACATCGAAATGCGCCTGCATTGTTTTCTCCGCCAGGATTATTGGTTGTGCGAAACCCAGCTTAGGCGCGACCCGGCGGCAAGTCGTAAGGGAACGGTCAGAAAACGGTCAGCTTTAAATTTCTCTCGGCTCTGGCCGATAATCCGAAACGGGCCGTGATCGGGCGGGCCCGCGACCAACGACAACCTCATCCACCGACAGACCATGCCCCTTCCCACGCATCTCTTGTTCGACGGTTTCAGGCTGGAGCCCCACAACGCCTCCCTGCTGCGCGACGGCCAAGCCGTGCCCCTGACCCCCAAGGCCTTCGCCGTGCTGGTGTGCCTGTGCGGACGGCCGGGACAACTGGTCACCAAGGACGAATTGCTGGACGAAGTCTGGGCGCGGCGCTTCATCACCGAGGGCGTGCTCAAGAACACCATCCAGGAATTGCGCCAGGCCCTGGGCGACGTCCCCAAGCAGCCCCGCTACATCGAAACCGTGCATCGACGCGGCTATCGCTTCATCGCCGCGATCCGCCCGGACGCCGCCGCGGCGATGCCGGC
>JBGSHR010000342.1:0-5956 GCA_041752155.1 Thiobacillaceae bacterium
CTGGCCGGCGTGGCCGTGGCCCTGGCCGGCGGCGCCCTGGTCTATGGCCTGCTCAAGATCAGCGTGGGCCTGCGCCTGGACGCCGAGGAGGAGTTCAACGGCGCCGATCTCTCCATCCACCGCATTTCCTCTACGGCGGAGCGGGAGACCAATTGGTGACAGGTGCTTCGTTTTAAGTTGATGCCCTGGCGTTGATGCAAGGGCGATGGATTGTCAGGGGCCATCGCAACCGTGTCTCGCGCTGTTCCAGTGCCAAGCCGAAGTGCCCAGGTTTGCCTTCTGAAATTCGGGGCGACGATGATGTGCGGGAGGGCTTGGCGCCTCTCCTGTATCCACCGTTTATCCGGGACGGCGAACCGGCGGGAAGGCGCCGAAAACGGGCCATCGGAACCGGCGCAGCCCTTTTTTTGGGGGTGTCAGGGGGAAATTGGGCTAGGAAGTGCATAAAAGCGTGTGTTGACCCCCTTGCAGCGCTGCATGTTTTGCTATGATCCGACCGTCATTACCCGTGACACTTACTTAGGAGACCCCACCGTGAACAAAGCAGAACTCATCGATATCGTCGCCGCCAAAGCCAATGCCAGCAAAGCTGCCACCAGTGTTGTGATCGCTGCCGCTATTGAAGCCATCACCGAGGCCATGTCCAAAGGTGAAACCGTGCAATTCATCGGCTTCGGCACCTTCAGCGTACAAGACCGCCCGGCCCGCACTGGTCGCAATCCCCAGACTGGCGCGGAAATGAAGATCGCCGCCAAGAAAGTGGTGCGCTTCAAGGCTGGCGCCGGCCTGACTGGCGCCGCCAATGCCCCCAAAGGCAAGAAGAAGAAGTAATCCAAGCCGTACCCCCGCATTGGCCGCCCTCCGGGGCGGCCAATGCATTCAGGGGGCCGAACTGGCCCCGCGCATCATGGGGCTGGATTGGTGTAGCGCAGATGCAAGGCCTCGATCTCGCGCATGATCTCGGCCGGCAGCGCCTGATTCCAGGCATCCAGATTTTCTTCCAGCTGTTCCAGACTGGTGGCGCCAAGGATGGTGCTCGCCGTGAACCAGCGCCGGTACACGAAGGCCAGTGCCAGTCGGGCGGGCGACATGCCGAAGCGGCGCGCGAGTTCGACGTAGGCATTTATGGCGTGGGGCACGTTGGGTTTGTCGTAGCGCTGGGCAAAGCCCTGGAACAGGGTGACGCGGCCCACGGCTTGCGGATCGTCCAGATACTTCCCGCTCAGATAGCCGAATGCCAGCGGCGAATAGGCCAGCAGGCCGACCTTTTCCCGATAGGCGATCTCCGCCAGACCCGACTCGAAGCCCCGGTTGATCAGGCTGTAGGAGTTCTGGATCGATACCACCCGAGGCAGGTCGTATTCCCGCGCCAGCCGCAGGAACTCCATCACCCCCCAGGGAAACTCGTTGGACAGGCCGATGTAACGGATCTTGCCCTCCCGTACGAGCTCCGCCAGTGCCTCCAGCTGTTCCCGGATGGGTACGGCCTGGGTCTCCTCGTCCGGCTCGAACTGATAGCGGCCGAACATGGGGACGTTCCGCTCTGGCCAGTGAAGTTGGTAGAGATCCACATAATCGGTGCCCAGGCGGGCAAGCGAGCCCTCCAGGGCGGCGCGAATGTTGTCCCGGTCAAGCGCCTTCGGCCCGCCCCGGATCCAGGGTATGGCGCGGCGCGGGCCACTCACCTTGGTGGCCAGGATCAACTGGTCCCGGGGCTTGCCGCGGAGCCAGGTGCCGACGATGGCCTCGGTGCGGCCGAAGGTCTCCGCTCGCGGCGGTACCGGATACATCTCGGCGGTGTCGATGAAGTTGACGCCTCGCTCGAAGGCGTAGTCCAACTGCGCGTGGGCCTCGGCCTCGCTGTTCTGCTGGCCGAAGGTCATGGTGCCCAGGCAGGCGGCGGACACCTTGAGTTCGCTGGTTCCCAGGCGGCGGTATTCCATGATCATCCCGTTTTTATTGGAGAGCGAAATTGTAGGTCACGGGATCGGACGGGGCGATGACGGCGCGTTCAGGGCGCGGGTTGGGTCTCGGTCGCCGAAGACCCTTGGGCCAACTCCGTTTCCAGGGTCGCCACCTCCCGATGACGGCGATAGAGCCAGACGCCCAGCAGGCTGGAAATCACGAACAGCACAACCGCCAGGCTCAGGCGCAGGCTGGGGTCGAAGTTGACGCCGCTGCCGGCCAGGGCGAACACCAGGGTTTGGGGCACGTAGCCCAGGGCCGAGCCGGCGAAGAAGGGCAGGCCGCGCACGCTGGAAACCCCCGCCAGCAGGTTGGTGATCACATTACTGCCCACCGGCAGCAGACGGATGATGAGAGCCATGCTGAAAGGGTGGCCGCGCAGAAACTCGTCCAGCTTGCGGATGCGGCCGGGGAAGCGGTGGGCCACCAGGGCGCGCCCCATCCAGCGCGCGTAATAGAAGCCGACGATGCAGCCTAGAGTGGCGGCCAGCAGGGCCAGGCCGAGACCCGGCAGGAAACCGAAAGCATAGCCGCCGAGAAAAGCCACCACCTGGCGCGGAAAACCGATGGCGGTGGTGACGGCGCCCATGGCCAGAAAGATCAGGCTGCCGGCCCCGCCTTTGCCGCGCACGGCGGTATCGATCCAGTGTTGCGACATCATGTCCGCCAGCCCCCAGCGATTGGCCAGAAAACCCAAAACGGCCAGGGAGGCGATCATGAGCAGACCTTTGAGGAGGATGCGTACGGGCATGGTTTGGAAGTCCTGTGGCGGCGCCGAATTCTATCAGCGCGCGTGGCGCGGCATGCCCTCGACGCCTTGCCTAGGCTCGGTCATGCGTGTATTCTCCGGCCCCTCTCGCGGAGAGATGGCCGAGCGGTCGAAGGCGCACGCCTGGAAAGCGTGTATACGTTAATAGCGTATCAAGGGTTCGAATCCCTTTCTCTCCGCCACCCCCCCCTTTATTTCAGTGGTTGCTGCATTTCCCGAGCCTCGCGGATAATGGCTTCGCCCATTTCGCATGAGAGCCCCATGGAATCAGAAGTCGCGCCGGATTTTGACTTGCCCGCCACCGGCGGCACGCCATTCAAGTTGAGTTCCTTGCGAGGACGATGCGTCGTCCTCTATTTCTATCCCAAGGACAATACCCCCGGCTGTACCAGCGAAGGCCAGGATTTCCGCGAGCTATATCCCCTGTTTCAGGCCCTGGGTTGCCAGGTCTTCGGCATTTCCAGGGATAGCCTCAAATCTCACGAGAACTTCAAGGCCAAGCTGGACTTGCCGTTCGATCTCCTGTCCGACAGCGATGAGCGGGTGTGCGAGCTGTATGGCGTCATGAAACTGAAAAACATGTATGGCAAACAGGTGCGCGGCATCGAGCGCAGTACCTTCGTGATCGACGCGGACGGTCGCCTTGCCAAGACATGGCGCGGCGTCAAGGTGCCCAACCATGTCCAGGAAGTGCTCGAATTCGTTCGCACCTTGTGATTCCCCTCCCTCGGCCCATCCACCCACACGGAACCGCTCAGATGGCACGCAAGCCCGGCAAGAAGCTCAACAAGCTGTTCGTCCTCGATACCAACGTCCTACTGCACGACCCCACCTGCCTTTACCGCTTCCAGGAGCATGACATCTATCTGCCGATGGCGACCCTGGAGGAACTGGATCACAACAAGAAGGGTATGACCGAGGTGGCGCGCAATGCCCGCCAGGTCACTCGCTTTCTTGACGAGATCGTCAGCGCCGCCGAGTTGAGCATCCAGGACGGCGCGCCCCTGAGCGCGTTCAGCCACAAGGCGGCCACCGGCCGTCTGTTCCTCCAGACTCACCCCATCACCAGCGATGTCACCGCTGTGCTGCCCTATAGCAAGGTGGACAACCAGATCCTGGGGGTAGTGGCCTACCTGGCCGAACAGCAGCCGGAACGGCAGGTCATCCTGGTGTCCAAGGACATCAACATGCGCATCAAGGCGCGCGCCTTGGGCATTCCGGCGGAGGACTACTACAACGACAAGGTGCTGGAAGACACCGACCTGCTCTATGCCGGCGTCCTGGAGCTTCCTGCGGATTTCTGGGACAAGCACGGCAAGGGCATGGAGTCCTGGCAGAAGGACGGCCGCTCCTACTACAAGGTCACCGGCCCCCTGTGCGCGTCGCTGCTGGTGAACCAGTTCGTCTGGCAGGAAGGGCCCAACCCCTTCCATGCCCGTGTCGCCGACATGGCCGGCAACACCGCCACCCTGGTGACAGTACGGGACTTCACCCATGGCAAGAACAATGTCTGGGGCATCACCGCCCGCAACCGGGAGCAGAACTTCGCCCTAAACGCCCTGATGGACCCGGAGATCGATTTCGTCACCCTGCTGGGTCAGGCCGGCACCGGCAAGACCTTGCTCACCCTGGCTGCCGGTTTGTTCCAGATACTGGAGACCAAGGTCTACAGCGAGATCATCATGACCCGGGTGACCGTGCCGGTGGGCGAGGACATCGGATTCCTGCCCGGCACCGAAGAGGAAAAAATGACTCCCTGGATGGGCGCCCTGGAAGACAACCTGGACGTGCTCAACAAGACCGACGAGGAGGCGGGGGAGTGGGGCAGGGCGGCGACCCAGGACTTGATCCGTTCCCGCATCAAGGTCAAATCCCTCAATTTTATGCGCGGTCGTACCTTCATCAAGAAGTTTCTCATCATCGACGAAGCCCAGAACCTGACTTCCAAGCAGATGAAGACCTTGATTACCCGGGCCGGCCCGGGCACCAAAGTGGTGTGCCTGGGCAACATCGCCCAGATCGACACGCCCTACCTGACGGAAGGCAGTTCCGGCCTGACTTATGTGGTGGACCGATTCAAGGGCTGGCCCCACAGCGGTCATATCACCCTGGCGCGAGGCGAGCGTTCCCGTCTGGCGGATCATGCGGCGGGAATACTTTAACCAAGCGACATAAATATCTATTTCTACTTGAGTGTTGGATGTTTCACCCCGGATAATCCGGCTGAAATACTGCGGCCATAGTAGGGCTGGCATAATCCACAAGCTCTGTATTCGACTAATGAAATCGACCAAATGAGGATTGAAATGCAAAAGATGCACCGGATCGGCGTGAGCGCTTTGACTTTGGCGGTGGCCTTGTCCCTGGCAGGATGTGGTGACAAGAAGGATGAAGAGAAGGCTGCCTCTCAGGTAGCAGCCAAGGTGAATGGCGAAGAAGTCACGGTGCATCAGCTGAATTACGAACTTTCCAAGCTGGGTAACTTGACCCCCGAGCAGTCCACCAAGGCGGCCAATCAGGCGCTCCGCTCCATCGTCGATCAGCAGCTCCTGGTGCAGAAGGCCATCGAGGACAAGCTGGATCGCGATCCTCAAGTGCTCCAGACCCTGGAAGCCGCCCGCCGTCAGATCCTGTCCCAGTCCTATATCCAGAAGCTCACGGCCAATCTGCCCAAGCCCACCGACGCCGAGATCGCCGACTACTACAGCAAGAACCCGGCCCTGTTCGCCGATCGCCGCATCTATCGTCTGCAGGAAATCAGCATCCAGACCAATCCTTCCAATATGGAAGCGATCAAGGCGGAACTGGCCAAGACCAAAAGCCTGAACGACTTCGTCCAATGGCTCAAGGACCAGAAGATTCCCGCCCGGGCCGGCCAGTCGGTCAAGGCCGCCGAGCAACTGCCCATGGAACTGGTGCCGCGTCTGGCCCAGATGAAGATGGGTCAGGCCCTCAACATGGTGAACGGCGACACCCTGAGCATCATCATCGTGGCCGATTCGCAAAGCCAGCCCAAGACCCAGGAACAGGCCAAGGTCGATATCGAGCGCTACCTGTCCAATGCCAAGAAGCGTGAGGCCGCCCTGGCGGATCTCCAGCAGCTGCGTGAAAAGGCCAAGATCGAATACATCGGCTCCTATAGCGAGGCCGGCAAAGAACCTGCGCCCGCCGCCGCAGCACCTGCTGCTCCCGCCGCTGCCGCACCCGCCGAGCCTGCACCGG
>JBGSHR010000343.1:0-2149 GCA_041752155.1 Thiobacillaceae bacterium
CGCGGGATAAGGTTTCCCGGGGGCGGGAAAGGGTGCAACGCCCCCCGCCCTCGCGCCCCGCGCTTATTCCTTGATCGCCTCCAGCGCAATGCTGAGCCGCATCTCGTCCGACACATAGGACGCGTGCTTGCCCATGTTGAAGTCGGAGCGCTTGACCTTTCCGGTGGCGTCCTTCTTGAGCATGGGGTGGGGCATGGCATGGAAGCTGGTGACGGTGAGGGCCGCCGGCCGCTCCCCCTTGAAGCACCCCCGGGTGGAAGGTAAAAACCTGAATCAATGGGCCACGGAAGTGCTGAAAAGCGCGGCGCATGCATGAGGGGGGAGGCGCCAATGTTGAATGGGGAAAAGCGGACCCGACCCCTTTCGCGCCCTTGTAACGCAGCTGACCAGAGGCATGACTAAGATGCAGCCCTTGCCTCCTTGGGGAGGCCCCATCGACCTTGCCCGGCTTATTTCACGGAGTCCCGTCATGCGCATCCTGAGCACCCTTCTCATCGTCCTATTCAGCCTGCCGCTGCACGCGGAACCCAAGCAGATCGACAACGAGCGCGACCGCCTCAGCTACAGCCTGGGGCACCAACTCGGCGCCAATGCCAAGCGCCAGAATCTGGACATCAACCCGGACATGGTCCTGCGCGGCCTCCAGGATGCCCACGCCGGCGTAGCGCCGGCCCTGAATGCGGAGGAGATGACCAACGCCCTGGCCGAGCCCCGGCGCAAGGCCCAGGCGGCACGACTGGAAGCGGCATCGAAGGCGGCGGAACAGAAGCGTGAAGCGGGCCGCGCCTTCCTGGCGGAGAACCAGAAGAAGGAAGGCGTGGTGGCCTTGCCCAGCGGCCTGCAGTACCAGGTGATCCAGGCCGGCCAGGGCCAGGGCCAGCGCCCGGGCCCCCAGGACTCGGTGACGGTGCACTACCGGGGCACCCTGATCGACGGCCAGGAATTCGACAGCTCCTATCAGCGCAACGCGCCGGCCAGCTTTCCCCTGAATGGCGTCATCAAGGGTTGGACCGAGGGCCTGCAACTCATGCGGGAAGGGGCCAAGTACCGCTTCTTCATCCCACCCGAACTGGCCTACGGCGAGCGCGGCCGCCTCGCCAACGAGACCCTGGTGTTCGAGGTGGAACTGCTCAAGGTGGCGACGGCCAATCCTGCGCAGTAACGGTCTTCCCGCCTTGGCGGGCCCCGGCTCTTGTCCTGGCGCAAGTCCTGGCAAGCGGGACGGGCGGCGCACCACGCCGCCCCGTCGCCAGACAGGCCGAGAATGGGGACGCAGATCCCGCCGCCGGATCGCCTCGCGCCGGGCTAAAATGCCCCCACTGATCCCAAGGCCTGCTCCATGACCACCCTCAAGAACGATACCTTCCTGCGCGCCCTGCTGCGCCAACCCACCGACTACACCCCCACCTGGCTGATGCGCCAGGCCGGCCGCTACCTGCCGGAGTACTGCGCCACCCGCGCCCGCGCCGGCAGCTTCCTGAACCTGTGCAAATCCCCCAGCCTGGCCACCGAAGTCACCCTGCAACCCCTGGCGCGCTACAACCTGGACGCCGCCATCCTGTTCTCCGACATCCTTACCGTGCCCGACGCCATGGGCCTGGGCCTGTATTTCGCGGAAGGCGAGGGCCCCCGGTTCGAGCGGCCCCTGCGCGAGGAATGGGCGATCCGCGACCTGAAGGCGCCGGACCCCCACCACCATCTGCGCTATGTGATCGACGCGGTGGCCGAGATCCGCCGCGCCCTGGACGGCAGCGTGCCGCTCATCGGCTTCTCCGGCAGCCCCTTCACCCTGGCCTGCTACATGGTGGAAGGCCAGGGCAGCGACACCTACGCCCAGGTCAAGCGCCTCATGTATTCGCGCCCCGACCTGATGCACCACATCCTGGAGGTGACCACCCAGGCGGTCATCGACTACCTCAACGCCCAGATCGAGGCCGGCGCCCAGGCGGTGATGGTGTTCGACTCCTGGGGCGGCATGCTGTCCCAGGCCGCCTATCTGGAATTCTCCCTGCCCTACATGGCGCGCATCATGGCCGGCCTCACCCGGGAGCGCGAAGGCCGCACCGTGCCGCGCATCGTCTTCACCAAGGGCGGCGGCCTGTGGCTGGAACAGATCGCCGCCTGCGGCGCCGACGCCGTGGGCCTGGAC
>JBGSHR010000344.1:0-5303 GCA_041752155.1 Thiobacillaceae bacterium
CCAAGCGGAGTGCGGCCACCTCGGTGGGCACGTCGAACAACAGGGTCAGGTCGGGTTGCAGTCCCGACTGCACCCAGGCCTCCAGTACCTCCAGGCGCGCCTCGGGCAGGCCGCGGCCGCCGCACTGGTAGGCGAAACTGGCATCGGTGAAGCGATCGGAGATCACCACCTCCCCCCGTTCCAGGGCGGGACGGATGACCTGCTCGATATGCTCCCGGCGGGCGGCGAACATGACCAGGGCCTCGGTCTCGGCGTGCATGGCTTCATGCAACACGATCTCCCGCAACCGCTCCCCCACCGGCGTCCCTCCAGGTTCCCGGGTCATGCGGACAGACCGGTCGCGCTGGCGGAACCAGTCCTCCAGCCAGGCCAGGTGGCTGCTTTTGCCGGCGCCGTCGACGCCTTCCAGGGTAATGAACAATCCCGCCATATATCTGCCTCACCGACCTTTTTGATAACGGGCCACGGCCCGGTTATGGGCCTCCAGGTTATCCGAAAACACATGCCGGCCCTGCCCCTTGGCGACAAAATACAGAGATCGGCTCGGCGCCGGATTGAGCGCCGCCTGGATGGCGGCCTCTCCCGGCATGGCGATGGGCGTGGGGGGCAGACCGGCGCGGGTATAGGTGTTGTAGGGGGTGTCCGCGAGCAGATCGCTCTTGCGCAGATTGCCGTCGAACTGCTCTCCCAGGCCGTAGATCACGGTGGGGTCGGTCTGCAGGCGCATGCCGATGCGCAGCCGGTTGATGAACACGGATGCGATCAGGGGGCGTTCTTCCGGGGCGCCGGTCTCTTTTTCGATGATGGAAGCCATGATCAAGGCCTGGTAGGGCTCCCGGTAAGGCAGGTTCGGGGCACGCCCCTCCCAGGCCACGGCCAGGCGTTCCCCCATGGCGGCATAAGCACGGCGCAAGATGGCCAGGTCGGAACTGCCCGGGTCGAAGAAATAGGTGTCGGGGAAAAATAGCCCCTCAGGATGGGGTTCCGTGGCGCCAATCGCCTGCAGCAATTCCGCCGCGCTCATACCGGTGGTGTCGTGACTCAAGTTCGCGGCCCCGTCCAGCGCGCGCCGCATCTCGACGAGGCTCCAGCCCTCTATCAAGGTCAGTTTGCCGAGCACGGTTTCACCCGCTGTGATCTTGCGGATCAGGGCCAGAGGCGTAAGCGCCTGTTCCAAGTAGTAACTACCCGCCTTGATCTGGCCGGCGGCTCCCTGGAACCGGGCCACCAGTTGGAAGGCAAAGGGATGCCTTACCACGCCCGCCTGGGCCATATCCCGCACCGCGCTCTTGAGGCTGGCGCCCTTCTCCACGGAAAAGGCCACGGGATAAATCGTCCCGGATTGCATCGGCGTGAGGGCATACCAGGCCAGCCAAGCGGCCGCAGCCATGGCCAGCATGATCGCCATCACCAATAGGCGGCACAGGGGGCGACGCCGAGGTTGGCGCGAGGAAAACGACCGGGATTTACGCATCGAGCAAAGCGCCTAGTTCGCCACTGACCACCGGGTCTGGCCAGGATTTTTCTTCCAGGCGCCCGATACGCCGAAGCCCGGACACGCTGTTGGTAAGCATGGTCTCTTGCGCGCCAAAGACATCATCCAATCCGAACTCCGCCTCCCGCACGCGATATCCCTTAGCCCCAGCCAAGCTCATG
The DNA here is from genome assembly GCA_041752155.1 of Thiobacillaceae bacterium. Classification (GTDB taxonomy): domain Bacteria; phylum Pseudomonadota; class Gammaproteobacteria; order Burkholderiales; family Thiobacillaceae; genus PFJX01. Next base: position 1,657 of record JBGSHR010000344.1, read on the forward strand.
AGCCGAGCCCGGGCCACGCCGGCGACGCCGCACTGGGTCAGACTCGGGGTAATCAACTCGCCATCGCGCCAGAGGAAGATATTGCTCATGACCCCGGAGATCACGCGTCCGGCCTGATCCAGCAGCAGACCTTCATGGATGGTCGGATCATGCCACTCGGCCCGGGCAAGCACTTGCTCCAGACGGTTCAGGTGCTTGATGCCGGCCAGGGCGGGTTGATGTCCCAAACGCAGGCGACAAACACGCACCGTGGCCGCCGGCACCGGCCCTTTGATCGCCGCCCCTTCGCTATAGCAAAACAAGCGCCTGGGCTGGCAGGGATCCGGCGGCAGGTAACCGCGCGGACCGCTGCCCCGGGTCACCACCAACTTCAGCACGCCCTCTTCCATGCGCCCGGCCAAACTGGCCAGGTCGGCCTGCCAAAGGGCATCCGCCACTGTTGGGATACCCAGGCGGGCACAGTCGCCGGCCAGTTTTTCCAGGTGTTCGTCCCACCAACGCGGCTGTCCCCGAGTGACAAGCAGGGTGCGAAACACCCCGTCGCCATACATCAATCCCCGGTCCAGCGGATCGAAAACGGCGCCTTCGGCGCCGTCAACGAGAACGAGTGTGGCTTGGTTCAAGGCCGGCTGAACGGGCATGTGGGCCGGGTCAGACCTTCCCGAAGATCACGGTGCCGTTGGTGCCGCCAAAACCGAAGGAATTGGATACGGCGATGTTGACCTGGGCGTCGCGGGCGATGTTGGGAACATAGTCCAGATCACAGCCCTCATCCGCCTGGACCAGGTTGATGGTGGGCGGCACCGCACCACGGGCGATGGTCAATGCCGAGAACACCGCCTCGATGCCGCCGGCGGCACCCAGCAAGTGGCCGGTCATGGACTTGGTGGAGCTGACCATGACCTTCTTGGCATGCTCGCCCAGGGCCAGCTTGACCGCCTTGGTCTCGGCCAGGTCGCCCAAAGGGGTAGAGGTACCGTGGGCGTTGATGTAGTCCACCTGGTCCGGGTTGATGCCGGCGTTCTTCAAGGCGTTGTTCATGCAGCGGGCGGCACCGGAGCCGTCCTCGATCGGCGCGGTCATGTGGTTGGCGTCGGCGCTCTTGCCGTAGCCGATCAGCTCGCAATAGATGCGGGCACCGCGCGCCTTGGCGTGTTCATACTCTTCCAGCACCAGGATGCCGGCCCCCTCGCCCAGCACGAAGCCATCCCGGTCCTTGTCCCAGGGCCGGCTGGCGGCGGCGGGATCGTCATTGCGGGTGGACAGGGCGCGGGCGGCGGCAAAACCGCCGATGGCCAGGGGACAGATGGTGGACTCGGCGCCGCCGGCGATCATCACGTCAGCCTCGCCGTATTCGATCATGCGCCCGGCCTCGCCCACGGCATGGGTGCCGGTGGTGCAGGCGGTGACCACCGCCAGGTTGGGACCTTGCAGCCCGAACATGATGGACAGGTGGCCGGAGATCATGTTGATGATGGTGGCCGGGATGAAGAACGGGGAAATCTTGCGCGGACCATCGGCCAGATAGGTCTTGTGGGTTTCTTCGATCATCTGCAGACCGCCGATGCCGGAGCCGATGTTGACGCCGATGCGTTCCCGGTTGGCATCCGACACCTCAAGACCGGAGTCCTTGAAGGCGTCGATGGCGGCAGCCAGGCCGAAGTGGATGAAGGTATCCATGCGGCGGGCGTCCTTGGTGGACAGATACTTGGCCAAGTCGAAGTCCTTGACGTCGCCGGCGATCTGGCTGGCGAACGCCGCGGGATCGAATCGAGTGATCCGGGTAATACCGGAGCGGCCCGCCATCAGGCTGGCCCAGGCATCGTCTACGCTATTGCCGACCGGCGAGATGATGCCCAAGCCCGTAACCACGACCCGGCGCCGGGCGGAATGAGGCCGAGCGGAACTAGTATCCAGGGACAAGTGCAGACTCCTGCGATAGAAAAAGAAAACCCGGCTGAACACCGGGCATACCCACCTCCCATCGACATGGGAAGCAGGCGGATGCAACGATTACTTGTTCAGATGTCCGTTGACGTAATCAACAGCCTGCTGGACGGTAGTGATCTTTTCGGCTTCCTCGTCGGGGATTTCGCACTCGAATTCCTCTTCCAGGGCCATGACCAGTTCCACCGTGTCGAGAGAATCAGCGCCCAGGTCGTCCACAAAAGAGGACTCCGTTTTGACGTCGGCTTCGTTGGCGCCCAATTGTTCGGCAACGATTTTCTTGACACGTTGTTCGATATCGCTCATCTCTTGCTACTCCCTCAAGGGTAAATAAGGCGGGGCGATTCTAGCAAAAAGCCCCGATGACCAGAATTAATCCATGTACATGCCGCCGTTGACGTGCAACGTGGCGCCGGTGATGTAGCCCGCACCGTCCGAAGACAGGAATGATACGGCATGGGCTATGTCCTCGGGCGTGCCAAGCTTGCCCAAGGGAATACGTTCCAGAAGTTTGCCGCGCGCCGCCTCGGGCAAGGCGCGGGTCATGTCGGTATCGATGAAGCCGGGCGCCACGCAATTGACCGTGATGCCCCGGCTGCCCACTTCCTGTGCCAGCGACTTGGAAAAGCCGATCATGCCAGCCTTGGCGGCGGCATAGTTGGTCTGACCCGCATTGCCAGCGGCACCAACCACAGACGCAATGCTGATGATACGGCCGAAACGGGCCTTCATCATGGGGCGCAGCACCGCGCGGGAGAGCCGGAACACCGAAGCCAGGTTGGTATCCATGATGGCATCCCACTCCTCGTCCTTCATGCGCATGAGCAGGTTGTCCCGGGTAATACCGGCGTTATTTACCAGGATGTCGATGCGGCCGTGCTTGCCCAGGATGGCCTCCACCACCGCGTCCACCTGAGCCGCGTCCGTCACGTTCAGAGCCATGCCCTCGCCCTTGAGGCCAGCCGCCGCCAGATCGGCAGCGATCGCCGCCGCCCCGGTGTCGTTGGTGGCGGTGCCCACGACGATGGCGCCCGCCTTGCCCAGGGTATGCAATATGGCCTTGCCGATGCCCCGACTGGCGCCGCTGATCAGCGCAACACGTGATTCCATGTCTGGTTCTCCTTACGCCTGAATCTTTGTCTGTGCCTCGGCCAAGGCGGCCGCATCCGTCAGGGCCAGGGTCGGCACGTTCTCGAGGATGCGCTTGTTGAGACCGGCCAGCACCTTGCCGGGACCACATTCCGCGATCAACTGCACGCCCTGGGTCCGCATGGCCTGCATGGACTCGACCCAGCGCACCGGACTATACAACTGGCGCGCCAAGGCATCGCGGATGGCGGCCGGGTCCGCATGGGCCGCCACATCGGCATTGTGCAACACCGGCAGCTGCGTCGCCTTGACGTCAATCACCGCCAGGGCGGCCAACAGTTTGTCCGCTGCGGGCCGCATCAACGCGCAGTGGGAAGGCACCGATACCGGCAAAGGCAGGGCCCGTTTGGCGCCTTTTTCCTTGGCCAGGGCACACCCCCGCTCCACCGCCGTTTTATTACCGGCGATGACCACCTGGCCGGGGGAATTGAAATTGACCGCTTCCAGCACCTCGCCCTGGGCTGCCTCCGCGCACACCGCGCGCACCGCATCGTCGTCCAGGCCCAGCACCGCCGCCATGTCGCCCAAGCGTGAACGGGAGGGTTCACATC
>JBGSHR010000345.1:0-4685 GCA_041752155.1 Thiobacillaceae bacterium
CCTGCGCGGCCTGACCCGGAACCCCTGGCTGCGCCGCCTGGCAGGCCTGACCGTGGCGGGGCTGGGGGTTTGGGGCCTGATCCAGATGTGGCATTGAAGCCGGGACGCCGGCCCCGGCGTCCGGCACCGCGCCCATGCTAGACTTTCCCCGCTAGCTGACAGGCATAGTGCCAGCCGCATCACAAGGTTTTCGAGACCCCCCGCCATGACCCAAATGACCCCCCAAGAGATCATCCACGAACTCGACAAGCACATCGTCGGCCAGAACGCCGCCAAACGCGCCTGCGCCATCGCCCTGCGCAACCGCTGGCGCCGCATGCGGGTGGCGGACGGACTGCGCCAGGAGATCACCCCCAAGAACATCCTCATGATCGGCCCCACCGGCGTCGGCAAGACCGAGATCGCGCGGCGCCTGGCGCGCCTGTCCGGCGCCCCCTTCATCAAAGTGGAGGCCAGCAAGTTCACCGAGGTGGGCTACGTGGGCAAGGACGTGGACAGCATCATCCGCGACCTGGCGGAGATCGCCGTGAAGCAGGAGCGGGAAGAGGCCACCCGCAAGGTGCGCATGCGCGCCGAGGAGGCCGCCGAGGAACGCATCCTCGACGCCCTGCTGCCCGGCGCCCGGGATAGCTGGGAGGAGGCCTCCGTCAAGGATGATCACGCCCAGCGCGAAGAGGGCGCCACGCGCCAGAAATTCCGCAAGATGCTGCGCGAAGGCCAGCTGGACGACAAGGAAATCGAGCTGGACATGGCCGCCGCCTCGCCCGCCATGGAGATCTTCGCCCCGCCCGGCATGGAGGAGCTCACCGGCCAGCTCCAGGGCATGTTCCAGAACCTGGGCCAGAAACGCAGCCAGAAACGCAAATTGCGCATCGCCGAGGCCATGAAGCAACTGGCCGACGAAGAAGCCGCCAAGCTCGTCAACGAGGAAGAGATCAAGCTCGCCGCCCTGAAGAACATGGAGCAGAACGGCATCGTCTTCCTGGACGAGATCGACAAGATCGCCGGGCGCGAGGGCCAGGGTCCCGACGTCTCGCGCCAGGGCGTGCAGCGCGACCTGCTGCCCATGGTGGAAGGCGCCACCATCTCCACCAAATACGGCATGGTGAAGACCGACCACATCCTGTTCATCGCCAGCGGCGCCTTCCATCTCTCCAAGCCGTCCGACCTGATCCCGGAATTGCAGGGCCGCTTCCCCATCCGCGTGGAACTGCAAAGCCTCACCGTCTCGGACTTCGAACGCATCCTCACCAGCACCGACGCCTGCCTGACACGCCAGTACCAGGCCCTGCTGGAGACCGAGGGCGTACAGCTGGTATTCGGCGACAACGCCATCCGCCGCCTGGCGGAACTGGCCTGGCAGGTCAACGAACGCACCGAGAACATCGGCGCGCGCCGGCTCCACACAGTCATGGAACGCCTGCTGGACGACATCTCCTTCGAGGCCGACAAACGCAGCGGGGAAACCCTGAACATCGACGCCGCCTACGTGGATACGCGCCTCAAGGAACTGGCAGCCAGCGAGGACCTGGCGAGGTACGTGCTGTAAACGGGAACCGTCATGGCAACCTTCTGGAATCTTCTCAAGGCCCTTATTTACATCAGTGCCCTGCTGTTCTTGATCGGCGGCGGGCTGTGCGCCGTCACCACGGCGTTCATACCCCTGGAGGGCACGGGCCAGATCGCGATCGTCGCCCTGCTCGTCATGCTGGTGGGGTTCGGCGTCATGAAGTGGGTCGGTCGGCCCAGTTTCAGCGCCGGCTCGCCCGGCGAGGCCATCCTGTACCTCGTGCTGTTGCTTTTCTTCGGCATGCCGGCAATTCAGGCAGTCGCCTACATGATTGGGCTCGGAACGGTCGGACCCTTCCTGTCCTTTGCCGCCCTGGCCGCCGTGATTTTCTTCTTCGTGCGCAGACACAAAGCACGGGCGACCCAGCCCCAGCCGGCGCGCGAATCTCCTCCCTCCGAACCGCCCCCGCAAACCTGATCCGGCATGCTTGTCCTGCCGTTCGTGCCCAATGCCAACAGTGTGCATGCGCTGTTCGAAGCCTCTGCTCTGCTGGCAGGCAGCCAGGCCTACTGGCTCACGCGCCGCCGCACCGGTCTGCCGTCGGCCTTCGTCGGCGCACCCTTCGCCATCCTGATCGGCGCGCTGCTCGGCGCTGGTCTGGGCAACAAGCTGGTGTTCTGGGCGGATCCCCCATCTGCTGTCCCAATACTGGGACCAGCCTCAGGTCTGGCTGGCGGGCCAGTCCATCGTCGGCGGCCTGCTGGGTGGACTGGTCGGCGTGGAGCTGGCCAAACGCCTGACCGGGGTGCGGCAATCCACCGGTGACGGCTTCGTCACCCCCATCCTGCTGGGCCTGGCCATCGGCCGGGTGGGCTGTTTCCTGGCCGGCCTGTCAGACGGCACCTACGGGTTGCCCACCGATCTGCCCTGGGGCGTGGACTTCGGCGACGGCATCGGCCGCCACCCCACCCAACTCTACGAAATCCTGTTCGCGATCCTGCTCTGGGCCTCCTTGCGCCATGCCTCGCCCGTCCTGGCCGCCGTGCCCGGCCTAGGTTTTCGCTTGATGTTGTCCGCCTATCTGCTCTGGCGCCTGGGCATCGATTTTCTCAAACCACTACCGTTCGCCTACCCTGGCGGCCTTTCAGGCATCCAGGTGATCTGCCTGCTGGCCCTGGCCCTCTATCTGCCCAAGACCCTGCACCAGCTGCGCGCCCTGCGATCATGACCCGAAAAACCCGGCCCTATCTGTTCTACGACACCACCAGTTCGGTCTGTTCCCATTGCCTGCGGCGGGTGGAGGCGAAAACCCTGATCAAGGGAAACGCGGTTTTTCTGGAAAAATGGTGCCCGGAGCACGGCTGGGAACGCACCCTGATCGCCGACGATGCCGAGTATTACCGCCTGTGCCGCGAGGTCTATATGAAGCCGCCGGAAATGCCGGAACGCTTCAATACCGCGATGCAGCGGGGCTGTCCCTGGGATTGCGGCCTGTGCCCGGACCACATGCAGCACTCCTGCGTGTCGGTGGTGGAGATCACGGAAAACTGCAACCTGCGCTGCCCGGTCTGCTACGCCGACTCCGCCCCGGACAAGGGACGCCACTTGAGCCTGGCGGAAGTGGAAGCCATGCTGGATACCGTGGTGGCCAACGAGGGCGAGCCCGACGTCGTGCAGATCTCCGGTGGAGAGCCCACCCTGCATCCGGATTTCTTCGCCGTGCTGGATGCCGCCCGCGCCCGACCCATCCGTCATCTGATGATCAATACCAACGGCCTGCGCTTGGCCAACGAAGCGGGCTTCGCGGAACGGCTATCCACCTATGGGCATGGTCTGGAGGTCTATCTCCAATTCGACTCCTTACGCGACGTAAGCCTTGAGGCCCTGCGCGGCGCCAAGCTGGCCGACACCCACCAACGCGCCCTGGAAAGGCTGGAGGCAGTCGGTTTGTCCACCACGCTGGTGATGACCGTGGCGCGCGGGGTCAACGAAGATCAGGTCGGCGAGGTGATCCAGCACGCCCTGAAATGGCGTTGCGTGCGGGGAGTGACCTTGCAACCGGTGCAGGATGCCGGCCGGGCCGGGCATAGCGCCGGCACCGGCCATGACCGCCTGACGGTCAGCGGCCTGCGTCGCGCCATCGCCGAACAGTCGGGGGTATTCAGCTTGGAGGACGTCGTGCCGGTGCCCTGCAACCCGGACACCCTGGCCATGGCTTACGCCATCCGCCGAGGAGACCAGATCACCCCCCTCACCCGGTACCTGGGCCCGGATGTCCTCCTGGCCGGCCCACGCAACACCATCAGTTTCGAGCGCGACCCAGCCATGCGCGCACAGATGATGCGGCTGTTCGCCACCAATCTGGCGCCCGCAGGCCAGGCCGCCTGCCTCTCCGATCTGCTTTGCTGTCTGCCGCACATCGATGCCCCCGACCTCGGCTACGAAAACGTCTTCCGGGTACTCATCGTGCGCTTCATGGACCGCCACGACCTGGACATCCGGGCACTGAAAAAATCCTGTGTGCACATGGCACGACCGGATGGAAAGATGATCCCCTTCGAGACCTGGAATCTGTTCTACCGCGACGGCAAGCTGCCATGGAAGGATGCAGCGGGTGATCGGTAAGCACCGTGCAATCGCCTGATTCAGCCAGCGGAAACATCCCTCGAATCATAGGTTCCCGACATCCGACCCCACCCGTGCCCTTAAAATCTGTAAAAATTCCTTATCCCCCAATAAAAAAACCCTAGCCCATCCGGGGCGATGCCCCGGTAAAGTCTTAAAGTTCTGATTTCACTGCTTTCTGGAGATTTCCATGGCCAATCGTTCCACCCTCGAACCCAAAGTTGCCGCCGCCGCCAAGGCCGCCGATCTTTTTGCCCTTGCCCGCGAGTGCTTTGAAGCCCCGGCGGACATGGCCTATGCCAAGGACATCCTGAACGGCGCCGCCTTCACCGGCGATGCCGACGCCAGGAAGGCCCTGGACAAGGTGGCGGGGGATGCCATGTTCACCAAGGACTTCGTCACCCTGGCCATCGGTTATGCCGCCCTGGGCGACGCGGCCAAGGCCAAGGCCATGCTGGGCCAGGGCGGCGACTTCGCCATGGACGGCAGCGAGAAGGTAGCCGTGGGCATGGGCCAGTGGCTGGCCCTGAGTGACGCCGCCGCCGCCGCC
>JBGSHR010000346.1:0-3806 GCA_041752155.1 Thiobacillaceae bacterium
GGCAGGCCGCGCGCACCGAAACCGTCCAGCAACAGACGGGTCACCACGCCGCGCCGCGCCCCCCGTATCAGGGCCTGGGCCACGGCCATGCCGGTGGGGTCCGCCTCGAAGATATAGGTTTCCAGGTGGATCTCGTGATGCGCCCCATCCAGGGCGGCGACGAGGGCCGGGAAAAAACCGCTACCGTTTTCCAGCAGGGTGAGCTGGTTGCCCGGTTTGATCATGCCGATCGGGATTTATGTCCGCGCCAAGGGCCTGAGCTGGGCGGACAGCGCCGCATGGTCGGACAGGCGGCGCCAGTGATAGCCGTGCAGCACATGGGCGGCGGTGACGCTGAAACCGCGCACATAGATGCGGTCCAGGGTGAACAGGGGTAAGGCGGCGGGAAAGCTGCGGGCGGGGCGGCCGTAGGCGGTCTCGAACACCTCCTTGAGGCCCAATTCCTCGGCCAGGTAGTGGCCGGTGCGCTGGCGCCAGTCGTTGAAGTCGCCGGCGATGATGAGGGGAGCATCGTCCGGCACCATGCGGCGGATGCGTTCGCTCAACTGGTGGATCTGCTTGCGCCGGCCGGCTTCGTTCAAGGCCAGGTGCAGGCAGATGGCGTGCAGGGGCTGGTGCAACCCGGGCGCGTCCAGTTCGCAATGGAGCAGGCCGCGGCTCTCGAAGGCATGGGAGGAGATGTCCACGTTCTCCCAACTCAGGATGGGATAGCGGGACAGGATGGCGTTGCCGTGGTGGCCATGGTCGTAGACGGCGTTTTTGCCATAGGCCACTTCGCTCCAGAAACCGTCGGCGAGGAAATAGTGCTGGGGTTCCGGGGGCCAGGTCGCGTGGCGCACGGCCTGATGCGCATGGTGGCCCTGGACCTCCTGCAGGAAAACGATGTCGGCATTGAGGCCCATCAAGCGTTCGCGTACGTCGTGCAGCACCACGCGCCGGTTGAAAAAGGACAGGCCCTTGTGGATGTTGTAGGAGGCGATGCTCAGGGACTGTTGCATGACCGGCTCGGCTTAGTGGGCCGCCTTTTCATCCGTTGCGTCCCCGTCTTCCTCGGGCTTGGCGCCGGCCTCTTCGGATTTTCCGCTGGGCGCGGTTGTCTGCATATTGTTTTTCAACATGTACTCGTTCATCTCCTTCCAGCCGGCATAGATGGCGGCCTTGGAGGCGCGGTCGTTGAGCTCGTAGCAATCCTCCAGGCCGCGGCCGGCGTTGCGGCAGGCGGCGCCGATGGCCTTGCCATCGGCCTCTATCTTGGCCGGATCGGGCATGCCCGCTTTCTCGGCCAACTGGTCGCAACCGGTCAGCAACATCAGCAGCAGGGTAGTCCAGATAATTCGATTCATTGCGTGTTCCTCAAACTAGACGGTTTTGACGGGTTCACTGGCGCAGGCGCATGCGCCGCTCGGCTTCGCGCCCCACGGCCTCGAAACGCCGCTTGACCTCGTCCTCGACGAAATACTCCGAAACCAGGGGAGGCAAGGGGGTCAGCGGCATGATGTGGGCGCGATAGGTCAGGGTCACCGGCGCGGACTCGCCGCTGATCCGCCACTCCCCCTGCATGGTCAGCACCTTACCGGACAAGGCGCGGAAGCGGATCAAGTGACTGGGGCTTTCTTCCATGAGCAGGATCACATGGTCGGGCAGGACGTAGGCGAACACCCCCGAGTCGCCGATCTGCTCCACCTGCTTGGGCGAACCCGGTGGCGAAATCACCCGGCTGGAAAGCATGTCGGGAATGAAGGTCGCCAGCCGGTTGTAATCCGTCAGGGTGGTCCACACCGTCTCGGCATCCGCCTGGACCCGTTGCACCGCCACCACCCTGACGCCGGTGAAACTGGTAGTGGCGCTCACCCGGGCGCCGGCGGAGGCAGCGCAACTGACCATCAGCCCCAGGGCCACCCAGACGAGCCGGCTTATTTGCCTCACTTGAGTTGCCTCCGCTCCATTTCCCGCTCCAGCTCTTGCACCCAGGTCCTGACCTGGAGTTCGACAATGGCCGGGGCCATGACTGCGGGGAATGCCGTCTTGGAGAGATCCATGCGCATCTGGTAGGTCAGTTTCAGGGGCTGGCCGGCCTGGATATGCCATTCCCCCCACACATCCTTGAACAGCCCCGTCAGGAAATGGATTTTCAGGCCTTCGCCGGCCCGCTCTTCCACCCGCATGATCCCTTCATAGGGCATGCGAAACTGGCCGGCGACCACCTCGCCCCGTTGGGCGATGGTTTTCACGCCGTTATTGCTCTCCACCACCTGGTTGTTGAAGATACCGGGCACAAACTCGGGAAAGTGGGCGTAATCCGTGAGCACCGCCCAAACGGTTTTCCTGTCCGTGCGGGTCATGATCCAGCCATCCACGGTCAGCATCACACCCTCCTGACGCACCACAGTCTGGGTCTCGGCGGCCCGGGTTTCGGCGGCTTGGGCCAAGACCGATCCGAGGCAAACGGAAAAAAGGATTCGCGCTAGCATGCTCACAGGAGTGAGTATATCTACACCCTGAAGGGAGTTTTTGGTTGTTAACCATCTTGCGGTCTCACCGCTTGGCCGATCTGATCCTGGCCGCCACTCTGCTGCTGGGGGCCTGGGCCTATTTCGCCATGCCGCGCGCCCAGTATCCCGAGGTGGAGCTGAACTGGGTGGCGGTGGCGGTGGTCTGGCCCGGGGCCGCCGCCCAAGATGTGGAACGGGAAATCGCCATCCCCCTGGAGATCGCGGCGCGCCGGGTGCCGGGCGTGCGACTGTCCGCCGCCACCTCGCGCGACCACGTGGCCACCCTGCTGGTGCGCTTTCAAGACCTTTCCCACGACCGCTTCGAACGCCGCCTGGCCATGCTGGATCGGGAGATGCGCGAGGCCGCCGCCAGCTTTCCCAAGGATGCGCGCCTGCCCCAGGTGATCGAACTCACCTCCTCCAACTTCTTCCCCACCGCCATGGTGGCGGTGACCGGCCCGGTTGCCGACGGCCGGGTCTGCCGCCTGGCCGAGGCCACCCGCAGGCAACTGGAAAACCTGCCCGGAGTGGGCCGAGTGTGGGCCTACGGCCTGCGCAACCGGGAACTGGCGGTGACCTTCGACCCCGACGCCCTGGTGCGGGAACGCATCTCTCCGGAAGATCTGACCCGCACCGTGGCCGACCAGGCCCGCACCATGCCCGCCGGCATGGCGGATGTCTCCGGCCACCGCTACGCCATCCGTGTGGAAGGCCTCAACGCCAACCCGGACTTCCTGGCGGAGCTGCCCATTACCAGCGCCGACGGCCGCCAAGTGCCCTTGTCCCAGCTTGCCCGGGTGAGCCAGGGCATCGGCCCGGCCCGGGAACTGGTGCGCATGAACGGCCGCCCGGCGGTGCTGCTCTCCGTCACCAAGGCGGAAAACATCAACACCCTGAAGCTGACCGACACCATCCGCGACTTCGTCCGCGCCAAGAACCAGGCCTTCGCCGCCCCGGCCGACGCCCCCGTCCTCACCCTGGTGGACGACCAGAGCCAGGCCACCCGGGACGCCATCCACATCATGGAAACCAACGCCCTGTTCGGTCTGGCGGTGGTGCTGTTCGTCACTTGGTTCTTCCTGGGCAAACGCATGGCGGTGTTGACCAGCCTGGGGGTGCCGTTCGCCCTGGCCGGCATGTTCCTGGCCCTGCATCTCATGGGCCAGACCCTGAACGTGTCGGTGTTGTTGGGCGTGGCCATCGTCCTGGGCGTGCCCCTGGACGACGCCGTGGTGGTGGCGGAAGCCATCCGTCTGCGCCTGGCGGCGGGCATGGACCGGGTGAGCGCCGTGAGCGAAGCCCTGCGCGAAGTCG
>JBGSHR010000347.1:0-7779 GCA_041752155.1 Thiobacillaceae bacterium
CTCGGCGGCGGGAGAGGTTGGGCCCGCGCCGAACAGGTCGGGCGTGCCGCCGTCAGCGGTCGCCAATGATGTCGGCGCCTTTGGGCGGGGTGAAGCGGAACAGGCTGGACCCCATGGCGGGATTGCGTTGCAGACCGACAAAGCGCAGCAGAGTGGTCTGGCCAAAGTTGTCCTTCAGTTCCATGGTGTGCAGGTCGTCGCCCTTGAAGCCGAGCCGGACCACCTCGAAGCTGCCTTCCGCGCTCTTGGGCGTGGCTTCGAGCCATTCCAGGCCGTCCTTGCTGCCGGCATCCTTCAGCGTGAAGAGTTTTTCGATGTCGTTGTTGCCGGCCAGCAGGGCGGCGGGGCTTTCGCCTATGGCCCGGTCCAGCTTGCGTACCGTGACCTGGTCCAGGTCTTCGTCGTAGACCCAGAGCTTCTTGCCGTCACCGACGATGAGCTGGGCATAGGGCTTCTGATAGACCCAGCGAAACTTGCCGGGGCGGGAAAAGTACAAGCTGCCGGTGGCTTCCTGGGTCTTGCGGCCGTTGCGGTCGAACACGGTCTGGGTGAACTGGGCCTTGAGGCCCTTGGTGCTGTCCACAAAGGCTTCCAGGCGGTTCTTGGCATCGGCCAGGACGGGCAGGGCGGTAAGGCCGGCGAGGAGGAGGGGGAGCAGGGTTTTACGAATCATGGCGGGGGCCGATCACTTCGCGGTTGCCGTTGGTTTGCATGGAGGAGACCAGGCCGGCGCGTTCCATGGCCTCGACGAGTCTGGCGGCACGATTGTAGCCGATGCGCAACTGGCGCTGGACCGAGGAAATGGAGGCGCGCCGGCTCTTGAGCACGTAGGCCACGGCGTCATCGTAAAGGGGATCCGCCTCGGGGTTGTCACTTTCGCCTCCCTCGCTCTCCTCTTCATCCGCGCTTTCCAGAACGGCTTCGTCATATTGCGGCGGTCCGAGTTCCTTGAGCCAGGCACAGACGCGATGCACCTCGTCGTCGGAGACGAAGGCGCCATGGACCCGGGTGGGCACGCCATGCCCCGGCGGCAGGTAGAGCATGTCGCCCTGACCCAAGAGGGATTCGGCCCCTTGCTGGTCGAGGATGGTGCGGGAATCGATGCGGCTGGTCACCTGGAACGACACCCGGGTGGGAATGTTGGCCTTGATCAGGCCGGTGATCACGTCCACGGAGGGCCGCTGGGTGGCCAGTACCAGGTGGATGCCGGCGGCGCGCGCCTTCTGGGCCAGGCGGGCAATGAGCTCCTCCACCTTCTTGCCGGTCACCATCATCAGATCGGCCAGCTCGTCGATGAGCACGACGATGTAGGGCAGGGTGGTCAGGTGCTCCGGGCTTTCCGGTGTGATGCTGAAGGGATTGGTCAGGGGTTGCTCGTTCTTTTGCGCTTCCAGCACCTTCTGGTTGAAGCTGGCGATATTGCGCACCCCCAGGGCGGACATGAGCCGGTAGCGCTTGTCCATTTCCCCCACGCACCAGTTGAGGGCCGTTGCGGCCAGCTTCATGTCCGTGACCACCGGCGCCAGCAGGTGGGGGATGCCCTCGTAGGAGGACAGTTCCAGCATCTTCGGGTCCACCATGATCAGCCGCACATCGGCCGGCGTGGCCTTGTAGAGCAGGGACAGGATCATGGCGTTGATGGCCACAGATTTTCCGGAGCCGGTGGCGCCTGCCACCAGCACGTGGGGCATCTTGCCCAGATCGGCGACCACGGGATTGCCGCTGATGTCCTTGCCCATGGCCATGGTCAGGGGCGAGGCGTTGTCGTTGTAGACCTTGGCGGAAAGTATCTCGGACAGGCGCACCACCTGGCGCTGGGCGTTGGGCAGTTCCAGGCCCATGCAGCTCTTGCCGGGGATGGTTTCCACCACCCGGATGCTGGTGACGGACAAGGCGCGGGCCAGATCCTTGGCCAGGTTGGTGATCTGGCTGCCCTTGACGCCCGAAGCGGGCTCCACCTCGTAACGGGTGATGACCGGGCCGGGATAGGCTGCCAGCACCTTCACCTCCACGCCGAACTCCCGCAGTTTGCGTTCGATCAAGCGCGAAGTAGCCTCCAGGCCCGCTTCGTCCACCAAAGTAACGCTCTTGGCCGGCTCGTCCAACAGACGCAGGGGCGGGCGCTGGGCATCGGGCAGATCATTGAACAGGAAGGCCTGGCGCTCCACATCCGCCCGTTCGGATTTCTCGATCTGGGGCGCCGGCGCCTCGATCTTGACCGGCGTCTCCTTGCGCTGGCGCGAGCGTTCCTGCTTGACCAACTGCTCCCGCTCCGTGACCGCCTCCTGGCCGGCCCGGCGATCGCGCCGGGTCTGCCATTGATCCAGGGCGAACAGGGTCAGGCGCTCCAGGCCGCCACCCAGTTTTTCCGCCAGCGTGATCCAGGACAGGCCGGTGAACAAGCTGAAGCCCGCGCCCCAGGCCAGCAACAACAACACCGTGCCGCCGTCGAAACCAAACACCTTCTGCACCAGGTGGGCGAGGCCGTCACCAAGAGCGCCCCCACTGGTCAAAGGCAGGATGGATGCCAGGGTATGGAAACGCATGGCCTCCAGGGCGCTACTGGTCACCAGCACCAGGAAAAACCCCGCCATGGTCACGGTGAAGCCGTGGGAGTGTTCCGTTTCCACCTGACTACTGATGCGACGGTAACCCCACCAGACCAGGACGAATCCCAACAGCACCCAGGCCCAGGCCGACATCCCGAACAGATAGAGCAGGAGATCCGACAGCCAGGCACCGAAGGCGCCACCGGCATTGGTCACGCCACTATTGGTCCCGGTTCTCGACCAGCCCGGGTCGATCGGGTTATAGGTGACCAGGATCATGCCCAGGTAGATAGCCAGCGCGACGGCGGCAATCCACCAGACCTCCCGCAACAGTCTGGCGACACGGGGATTGAGCGGTTTACGAGAGGGTTTGGCGACGGCACAGCGTCGCGATGACTTGCCAAGCATGGCGCGCACTATAAAGGAAGCCCGGAAATCACTCCATGGACTCGAACACAAATAACACTGAATGTATACGGACTCAAATCCAGTGCCGGCGCGGGTTCATGGGCATTTTCAAAGGTGTCAAGCTGCATTTTCAGTGCGGAAGGAATTTCCGGTCTCCCATAAATAATATTGATGAACTGTTCCGCCTCATAATAAAAATATTGAATGGGCAGACGCACCACCACGCCGCAACGCCCAAACGCGGCCGCCCGGCCGCATGTCGTGAAGTCAGACCTCATGAGAAGCCCCAGGCGCGTTTTTGACAGGGAAGGGAATAACCGTCCCCATCCCACCCCCTTTCGAGGGCTTGGCGGGCTTCTGGAGACGCCGAAGGGGATAACCCCGAAGATCGGGGCCACGGCGACCGGGGGTAACGAACAAGGGCCAGAAGACCTCCCAGACCCCACGTTTCCCCCGAATGCCACGAATGCGCCCCTGGGCGAGCAGGGCACGAACACGGCGATCCGAGCAGCCGAGGAAATCGGCCACCGCATGGACCGGAACGAACTGGATCAGCACGGCCAGCCCCCCCTAAAACACGCGGAACAGTTTTCAAGGGGGTAAAAACCCCTGCAAGCCCCGCCCGCGCTGGCCTGCGGCCAACCGGAGTGAGTGCCATTTTTGGCACTAATTCCGAGTGTTACTAGGGAGTTCGGGGCGCGGTTGGGCATACCTGGGCCGGGACGACCGGCCCACCCTTCGGGCTTCGGGCCATGCCCACCGAATACGCCCAGGCCCTTCGGGCTACCGGCCACCCTCTCGGGCTGGCCGCTGGCCTGCACTCCTGCCTTGCAGGGCGTGGCGGGTTTTTCAGGGGAGGGCGCTGACCAGGTGCTCAACCCACCAGGCGAAGCTGGGGCGGCGACGTGGCGGCCTCTGGCGCTTCGCCAAGTGCGGGGCGTTGCCCCGCGCTTGTCGCACCCGCCAGAGGCATAAGAGCTTTTGCCTGGCTGGCCCGGCGCCAGCTGTCGGCCATGGCGAAGGTCAACCACTGATAGCCCAGGTAGCCCGCCCGGTAAGGGCGTTGCTCGAGCGACCAGAGGGTATCCCCCCGGATGCTCCAACCCTTCCAGGCTTCGCCGGGCAGCTCGAAGCCCACATGGATCTTGAGGAGCCGGAAGGCGGCGTAGGGAATACCGGTCTTGCCGGCCTCCCACAGGGCCACCGTTCGGCTGGTTACGTGCAATAGGCATGCGACCTCCACTTGTGTGAGTCGGGCCAGAAGGCGGGTTTGTCGGAACTGGGCATGGCTGATGGGCTGGAAGGGCTTAGGCTTGTAACGCCGCCGCGTCATGGCTTCAGAATCTTGGCGGGGTAGTAAATCTGCCAAGAGTTCGTGAAGGAGTTGAAGCGAGCGCCACGGATCAACCGCTTCCAGCAAAGTGTGAGCACCTGGTCATGGGTGAGGCCATGGCGGGCAGCAAAGGAACGGGAGGACTCGGGGGTCGGATTTTTGCCGCCTGGACTACGATCCATGGGACACCCTCGCGAGACGGTCCAGGATGGCCATGAGGCGCTGATTGTTGTCATCGAGGAACAGGGCGACCTGATCGGGCTCGACCTGGTCGGAGAGCAAAAAGCGCTCGAGGTGCTGGTAACGGGTGAGGACCGGGGCGAGTTCATCGACCAGGGCTGAAAGATTCAATTCGGGCATGGTTGCAACTCCTGCAAAAGAGGACCCATGCCGGCAAAACCGTTCCGCCCTGACCAGGGGGAAAAGTTACTGAATGTATATTATGTTAAATGATGGAATGGCCAAGATCCTCGGAACAGCAGCCTAGATCTGCGCAAGGGTTTCTTGTCCATACTCGGCCAACAAGCGACCACATTCATTTGCCGGTAAGGCTTTACTGAATAGCCAGCCCTGCATCTCGTCGCAGCAGCATTGTGTGAGAAAGGCTCTCTGCTCCTCGGTCTCCACCCCTTCCGCCACCACCTGGATTCCCAGGCTGTGGGCAAGCCCCACCAGTCCACGCACAATGGCCGCGTCATCCGGATCGACGGTGACGTCCATGATGAAGGCACGGTCGATCTTGAGTTGATGCAGCGGAAAGGTCTTCAGGTAGGCCAGGGATGAATAGCCCGTGCCGAAATCGTCGACAGCGATGGAGACCCCCAGTTGCTCCAGTTCCTTCAGTACTTGCGCGGTGGCCTCCGGTTCCTCCATCAAGGCGCTTTCGGTGAGTTCCAGTTCCAGCAGATGGGCGGGCGCACCGGTGGTTTCCATGGTGGTTTTGACCAGCTCCGCCAGGTTGCGATGCCGGAACTGATGGGCCGACAGGTTGACCGCCACCTTGGTGGGCGTTCCCGCATCCTGCCAGGCCTTGATCTGACGGCAGGCGGTATTGAGGACCCATTCCCCGATGGGCACGATCAGGCCGCTCGCCTCGGCGACGGGGATGAAACGCGCCGGGCTGACCATGCCCAGCTCTTCATGTGACCAGCGAAGCAATGCCTCTACACCACTGATTTTGTTGTCAATCAGCCTCAATTGAGGCTGGTAGTAAAGTTCAAATTGCCCCTCCTCCACCGCGCGGCGCAGATAGGTTTGCAGCAGCAGGTTCTCCCGCATGAGGGTGTTCAGATCCCGGGTGTAATAGCGGATGCCGCCCCGCCCTTCCGATTTGGCCCGGTACATGGCCACGTCGGCGTTGCGCAGCAGGGTGGTGACGTCTTCCCCGTCCATCGGGAACAGGGTGATGCCCAGGCTGGCGCTGGTGAATACCTCGTTGTCGTCGACGCGGATCGGATCGGCAAACACCCCCAGGATCTTCTCGGCCACCTGACCCACATCCTCCGTGTGCCCCAGATCGGACAACAGCAACACGAACTCGTCCCCGCCCAGGCGTGCCACCGTGTCGTCCGGGCGCAGCACGGCGGTCAGGCGACGGGCGATCTCGCTGAGCAGCAGGTCGCCATGGTTGTGGCCCCAGCCGTCGTTGACCGCCTTGAAATTGTCCAGATCCAGGAGGATCACCGCCACCAGGCGATCATGGCGGCGGGCCTGGACCATGGACTGGGCCAGGCGATCCTGGAACAGGGTGCGGTTGGGCAGGCCGGTCAGGGCATCGTGGGTGGCCTGGTGCCGCAGGTCCGCTTCCATGCGCCGGCGCTCGGTCACGTCGCGCAGGAAAGCGGTGACCTGCATGCCGTCACCGGAGTGGAAAGTGCTCAAGGCGATGTCCAGGGGCACCTCGCTGCCGTCCTTGCAAAGCCCGGCCAGATCCAGCTTGTTGGCCATGGGGCGCAGCAAGGGCGTTTGGGCATAGTTATTCCGGTATTCCAGGTGTCGCGCCTGGTACCGTTTCGGCACCAGGAATTCCATCTGCTGGCCGAGCAGCTCCGCGCGCGGGTAGCCGAACATCTGTTCCAGCCGTTCGTTCACCATCTGGATGGCGCCCTGCCCGTCGATCACCATGATGGCGTCCGGCGCGGTCTCCAGCAGCTCCCGGTGGCGCCGCTCGCTTTCCACCACCTCCGCCCGGGCTTGGCGCAGGCGCACCATGGGGGCCATCACGCTATCCAGGAAGATGGCCCGGTACAGGAACATATAGGCCAGCACCTTGTAGGCATGGCCGAGCATGTTGGCCAGGTCGGTGACCCGGGTATAGATCAGGAAAAACAGCTCGCTGGCGAGCATAAGGGCCACGGCGAAGAACAACGCGTTCAGGCTGGGGCCGGTGAATTCCGCGCGCCGCCAGTAAAGCAGGCCCAGGGTGATCAGGTGCAGCACCACCACGCCGTTTTCCATGGTCACCTTGAACGGCGTCAGCCCCTCTCCCTCGATGAAGGTGCCCGGCACCCACTCCACGTGCCAGATCCCCACGTAGAGCATCAGCAGGACGAAGCCCAGGCTGGTGCCTAGATACCAGCGGCGCATGCAATGGGCCAGGGGCTGCTTGGGCATCAAGGCGTAGGCCAGCAGTGCCGCCGCCGCCACGTAGCGCGCCGCCAGCCAAAACACGATGGACTTGTGGGGACTGTTTTCGGTGATGAAATCGGCCATGCCCACGTAGGACATGAGATGGGTGAAGTCCATGATGGCCACGGCCAGGAAGGCACAGGCCAGCATCACCGAGACCGTTGGGCGCTTCTCGTCGTGGACGTGCCAACCGGTGACGAACACCATGGCCGCCACCACCACGGCGAACACCTCGGCCAGGGTATGGAACGGCAAAAAAATGGCGGTATCGATGCCGATGCTGTGTTCCGCCGTCATCTGCCATCCCAACAGGGGGATGGCCAGCAGCAGCAGGAATAATCCAGCCAGCCAGGCAAAGCCGTGCATTCTCAGGGGGGACATCGTGCTCATTGCCGACATGGGCTTCTCTCTATTCCTCGCTGGGCCCATTCATGGGCCGCGTGAGAATACCCTGACATCTAATGAGGTGAATAGAGCGTATCCAGTCTATCGGCCCCACTGCCCTGCCCTCCCGCAGGTCCCGCGCTTGCTGTTTATTTGCCGCCATAGCGGGCAATTTCGTGGGCAATGGCCCCCAAGGGCACGCTTTTCTCGACGCCCCCCAGCTTCACCGCCTCCTTGGGCATCCCGTACACCACGCAGCTGGCCTCATCCTGGGCCAGGGTGGCGGCGCCCGCCTCATGCATCTCCTTCAGGCCACGGGCGCCGTCGTCGCCCATGCCGGTCATGATCACCCCCAGGGCGTTGCCGCCGGCGCAGCGGGCGGTGGCGCGGAACAGGACGTCCACCGAGGGCCGGTGCCGGTTCACCGGCGGCCCGTCGATCACGTCTACGTGATACTGGGCGCCGCTGCGCTTGAGC
>JBGSHR010000348.1:0-3640 GCA_041752155.1 Thiobacillaceae bacterium
CCGGCGCGTGGCGGTGCTGCTGGACAAGCTGGCCGCCTCCGGCCACGCCCGCGGCAAGGAGCTGGCGGCGGTGGCGGAATGGCTGATCCGCCGTTCCGTGTGGATCATCGGCGGCGACGGCTGGGCCTACGATATCGGCTACGGCGGCCTGGACCACGTGCTGGCCCTGCCCTACGACGTGAACATCCTGGTGCTGGACACCGAGGTGTATTCCAACACCGGCGGCCAGACCTCCAAGGCCACCCCCATCGGCGCCGTGGCCAAGTTTTCCGCCGGCGGCAAGGCCACCGCCAAGAAGGACCTGGGCAAGCTGGCCAGCGACTACCGCCACGTTTACGTGGCCAACGTGGCCTACGGCGCCAAGGACACCCAGACCCTGCGGGTGTTCCACGAGGCCGAGTCCTACGACGGACCCTCCCTGATCATCGCCTATAGCCCTTGCATCGCCCACGGCGTGGACATGCTCTACAACCAGCGCCAGCAGAACATGGCAGTGAAGAGCGGGCACTGGCCCCTGTTCCGCTTCGATCCGCGTCTGGGAGAGAAGGGCGAGAACCCGTTCAAGCTGGACTGCGCCGCGCCCTCGATGCCCATCAAGGACTTCATGCAGAGCGAGACCCGCTTCGCCATGTTGCAGCGCAGCCATCCCGAGGCCGCCGCGCATTTCCTGGCACAGGCCCAGGAGCAGGCCGAACAGCGTTTCGCCGCCTACCAGGAACTGGCCCAGGCCCACGCAACCGAACCCAAGACCGGAGCCTGACATGATCGACCTCACCACCGACTACGCCGGCCTCACGCTCAAGAACCCCCTGGTGCCCTCCGCCTCGCCCTTGTCCAAGAGCCTGGATACGGCCCTGCGCCTGGAGGATGCCGGGGCGGGCGCCCTGGTCATGTATTCCCTGTTCGAGGAGGAGTTGCGCGCCGAGGACGCCATGGCCGAACGCTTCCTGCTCCATTCCGGCCTGGGCCACGGCGAGGCGGACGGCTTCCTGCCGGATCACGGCGCCTACCAGAGCAGCCTGGACCAGTACCTGGAACAGTTGCGCCGGCTCAAGGCGCGCCTGGAGATTCCGGTGGTGGCCAGCCTCAACGGCGTGTCCCGCTCCGGCTGGGTGGAACTGGGCCGGGAATTGCAGCAGGCCGGGGCCGATGCCCTGGAGCTCAACGTCTATCACGTGGCGGCGGAGATGGGTCAAACCAGCGAGGCCGTGGAGACGCGTTATCTGGACCTGCTCGCCGAACTGCGCGGCGTGGTGAGCCTGCCCATCATCATGAAGCTGTCGCCGTTCTTCTCCTCCCTGCCTCACTTCGTCAAACAGTTGGAGGCCGGCGGTGCCCGGGGCGTGGCCCTGTTCAACCGCTTCATGCAGCCGGACGTGGATCTGGACAACCTGAGCATGGTGGATCAACTGCATCTGTCCTCGCCCGAGGAGGCCCTGCTGCGCATCCGCTGGATCGCCATCCTGCACGGTCGCACCGCCCTCACCCTGGCGGCCACCGGCGGCGTGCACGGCTACCAGGAGGCGATGAAGCTGCTCCTGGTCGGCGCCGACGTGGTGCATCTCGCCTCCTGCCTGCTCCAGCACGGTCCGGAGCGGCTCACGCAAATCCTCACGGATATGGTCCGCTGGATGGAGGAAAAGGAGTACGAGTCGGTGCGCCAACTCAAGGGCAGCATGAGCCAGAAAAACCTGCCCGACCCTTCCGTCCTTGCCCGTGCCAGCTACATCCGGGTGCTGGACAGTTTTACCTATCGGCCCGGGGTCTGGTCCTGACGCGAAAGCTGATGCGCGCCGGCCATCCGAACGCCCCGATCCGGGGCGTTTTTTCGGTCCGGAGGCTACAATCCGCCTGCCATGAACGATCCCCACGATAACCAAGCCCACGAGCCCGTCGAGGACAGCCTGCGCCAGGTGATGGAGCTGCTCGCCCGGCACAAGCTGGTGGAGGCGCTGGTCCACAAGCAGGAGATCTCCCGCCCCAACATGCCGCGCCACGAGTTGGTGGAGGCGCTGGTGCACAAGCAGAACCTGACGGAGCTGTCCAAGAAACTGGACGAGCTGCACCCGGCGGACGTGGCCTACATCCTGGAGGCCTTGCCTCTGGAAGAACGGATGCTGGTGTGGGATCTGGTCAAGGCGGAGCGGGACGGCGACATCCTGATCGAGACCTCGGATGCGGTGCGCGAATCCCTCATCGCCGCCATGGACAACCGGGAACTGCTGGCCGCGGCCCACAGCCTGGACACCGACGAGATCGCCGACCTGGCGCCGGACCTGCCCAAGGACGTCATCCAGGAACTGCTCAAGTCCCTGGACCAGGCCAAGCGCGCCCAGGTGGAGTCCTCCCTGGCCTACGACGAGGACTCGGTCGGCAGCCTGATGGATTACGACTTCGTCACCATCCGCGCCGACGTGACCCTGGAGGTGGCCCTGCGCTATTTGCGCTTCCTGGGCGAGCTGCCACCCCATACCGACAAGCTGTTCGTGGTGGAGCGGGATGGCCGCATCATCGGCACCCTGCCGTTGAAACGCATGCTGGTGCACGACCCGGAGGCCCATGTGGCGGCGGTCATGTCCGACGACCCGGTGCTGTTCCACCCCTCCGACGAGGCCACCGATGCCGCCCAGGCCTTCGAGCGTTACGACCTGGTGACCGCGCCGGTGGTGGATGCCCGGAACCGCCTGGTGGGCCGCCTCACCGTGGACGTGGTGCTGGACTTCATCCGCGCCGAATCGGAGCAGGACATGCTGCAACTGGCCGGCCTGCGCGAGGACGAGGACCTGTTCACCACCGTGTGGAAGGCCGCCAAGAACCGCTGGATGTGGCTGGCCATCAACCTGTGCACGGCCCTGGTCGCTTCCCGGGTGGTGGGCGCGTTCGAAGGCAGCATCGAAAAGCTCACCGCCCTGGCCGCCCTCATGCCCATCGTCGCCGGCATGGGCGGCAACTCCGGCAACCAGACCTCCACCCTGGTGGTGCGCGGCCTGGCCCTGGGACTGATCAACAAGGACAACGCCAAACGCATCCTGGTCAAGGAACTCGGCATCGCGCTGCTTAATGGCGCGGTCTGGGGTAGCGTCATGGGTGTGGTGACCTATCTGCTCTACGGCAACATGGCCCTGGGCGGCGTCATGGCCGCCGCCATGATGCTGAACATGCTGGTGGCTTCCATGGCCGGCTATTTCGCCCCCGCCCTCATCGACCGCATGGGCCGGGACCCGGCCTTCGGCTCCGCCGTGCTCACCACCTTCATCACCGACTCCATGGGCTTCTTCATCTTCCTGGGACTGGCGACGGTGCTGCTGTTGTGAGCCAGGCGATCCGCTTCAGCGTCGTCATCCCCCATCGCAACGGCAGCGACACCCTGCTGGCGACCCTGGCCGCCTTGGCGAGCGCCCTGGACCGGTCCCGGGACGAGGTCATCCTGGTGGACAACGGCAGCACGGACGATTCCCTGGCGCGGGCGGCGGCAGAATATCCCCGCACCGTCATCATCCAGAACCCTTGCAACAACGGCTTCGGCCGCGCCTGCAACCAGGGCATCGCCCGCGCCCGGGGCGAATTCCTGCTGATCCTCAACAACGACGCCCTGGTGCCGGCCCATGCCCTGGACGAGTTCGAGCGCCAGTTCGCGGCC
>JBGSHR010000349.1:0-5042 GCA_041752155.1 Thiobacillaceae bacterium
CTGGCATGCCGCCGGCGTGAATGTGGACCTGAGCCCGGCCCAGGCCGCCGCCCGCCTGGCCGACCCGGCCCTGGGCTGGAGCTATCTGGACCAGGCCCAGTACTGCCCCAAGCTGCACGACATCATTCCTCTGCGCACCAAGATCATCAAACGCCAGGCGGTGACCACGGTGGAGGTGCTGGCCAAGCCCATCCAGGGGCGCCACCGCACCCACTTCGTCACCGGCTACGTGCACAAACCCTATCCGCCCATCTACGCCATGCTGGCGCGCCACGCCGGGTTCGACTCGGCCCTCATCATCCGTGGCGTGGAAGGCGGCGTGCTGCCCTCCCTGCGCCAGGCCGGCAAGTACTTCTGGTACCAGGACCGGGGCGAGGAAGTGGAAGCGGACATCGATCCCATCGCTCTGGGCATCGAGCAGAGCGTGCGCGCCGTGCCCCTGCCCGATGACCTGCCCAAGTCCGAGCGGGCCGGTGACGAGGTGGCCATCGCCGTGGATATCCAGGCCACCGCCAAGGCGGCCGCCAAGGCCGGTATGGCCGCCCTGAGGGGCGAGAAGGGCGCCACCTACGATTCCCTGGTGGTGGGCGGCGCCATCATCCTGCACCACGTGGGCAAGGCGGCCTCCCTCAAGGCCGGCGCCGACATGGTGCGCGCCGTGCTGGACTCCGGCCGCGCCGCGAGCCGCGTCAAATGAAGAGGGTGAAATGATGGCGGACTGGACGATCGTTGCCGCCGCCGATGAACTGGCCCCCAGCCAGATGAAACGGGTGGAGATCCATGGCAAGCGCCTGCTGCTGGCCAATGCCGGGGGCCAGCATTACTGCGTGGACGAGATGTGCAGCCACGAGGACTACTCCCTCTGGTTCGGCTGCATCAAGGGCAAGTCCATCAAGTGTTCCCTGCACGGCAGCTACTTCGACCTGGCTTCCGGCCGGGCCCTCAACGAGCCCGCCGATTGCCCCCTCAAGACCTATCCGACCCGGATCGAGGACGGACAGGTCTGGGTCAAGGCGGACTAGCGCGCACGCCGGTTGGCCGACGCACGGCCGACCCCCCCGCAGTTTTATTCGTCCTGCCAGCGTTCCTCGTTCGGCTGCCGAGATTCTTGTTCCATCCCCGCCACGCGCTGATCGGCCTGCTGGATCTCGCCCACCGATTCGAACAGATGGCGCAGGACTTCCTGGTGCGTCGCCGCTGTGACCCTGCTTGCCGTCTTGCCCGCCATGCGCAGCACCCCCGGGACTTCGCTCAGCAGGGCGAGGCCAGGGCGCTGGGGCACCAGCAGGGACATGGCGCGACGGGCCAGCCCCATGCGGCGCAGGTGATCCTGGACGCGGAAGCCGGCGATGGTGCCGTCCAGCAAGAGGGCGAAGCCGAAATGGAAGCGCAGCAGTTCCACGGTCGTTTATTTCTAACCGGGGTATCGGATCACCAACACGAAAAGGACCAGATAGCCCGCACCCACCGCATAGCCGCCCCAGGTGGCCGGCAGCATCGACTCCACCAATCCCCGCTCGACGAAGTTCAGGCTGGACAGGCCCGCCTCGTCCAGATCGGCGAAGCGTAGTTCCACCTCGCCCAAGTCCAGACCCAGGCGGCGTTTGCAGAAGCGCTGGAAGCGTTCGCTCAGAGTGGCGGCGGTGATGGCATAGGTGGCGCGGAACATGGGCGACCAGGACCAGTGCCGGAACAGGTTCATCCAGCCCCGGGTGTCGGGATGGTCGTACTGGTTTTCCAGATCCATGTCCTGATACACCCGCTCCATCAACTGGGCGATCTCCCGGCACAGATAGAAGCCGGAGCGGCGTTGTTCCTCGTAGGCCGGCAGTTCCATGGCCGCCGCCGGTTTGCCCATCAGGTTCGGCCATTCCGGGAAGATTTCCGCCGACAGGAAGGCCAGCTCCGGGTCCTTGCGCAGGCGTTCGAACAGGGCGTCCAGGCGGATGTGATGGGTGGAAGCGGCGGCGCCATCCAGCTCCAGCCGGCCGCGCCAGGCTTCCTTCAACACCGTGAAGAAGGCCTCCGGGTTGAGCGCATTCAGGTGGTCGACACAGGGCTCGTTCATCTTTTCGTTGTGGCGTTCCACCGCCTCCTCGAACACCCCCTTGGCGATGTGCAGACCCAGTTGGCGATAGCTCTCGAACTGGGCCTCGTCGAAGAACTGATCCACCGTGCTCTGGAACGGGAAGGGCGGGTTGCTATTGGCGTAGCTCAGCACGTCGGCGGGTTCGTTGCCGGTGAGACCGGGGCGCAGATAGACCAGCACGCCGGGGCGCAGGAGCGGGTTCACCTGGTCGTAGCGGATGGCGCCGACGGCGGCGTGGGCCCGCTGGCGCCCGCCCGCTTCCTGGGGGTGCAGGCCGGAGACGTCGATGTCGATGTTGATGCCGAAGTCCGCGCGTATCTTGCGGATGGCGTTGGCCAGGTCGTCGAAGTGATAGTCCGCATCCTCGGCGGCATCGCTGGCGATGATGTAGGGCAGGCGCCGGCGCACCAGCTCATACAGTCCCAGGTTCTCGAAGTGGCCGCCGTCGGACAGATTGAACCAGCTGCGCCGGGCGGAGGTCATGCCGAATAGTTCCAGGAACAGATAGCGCATGCCGAAGTTGGGGCTGGTCATGCACCAGGCCGCATAGTTGTCCGGATTGCCCACCCAGCGTCCCAGGCGCACGTTGAACACGGTGAGCAGGAAGGACACCGCCGGCGAGGAGTGGAAGCCCATGTTGGGATTCACCGCCGCGCCGGAGATGGCCATGGCGGTGCCCAGGCGCACGCCGCCGCCGCCCTTGAATTCGCCGGAGAGGAAGGTGTCGGTGGGGCCGTAGCCCACCATGCGGGCCCCGTCGCTCATGCCCACCGGGAACTGGTAGCCGCTGCAACCGGGGGCGATGCAGAAGGCCGCCGCCTTGCGCTGCTGCCAGGCCAGCTCCTCGCCCCCCACCAGGTTCAGGGCGGTGTTGAATAGCGGATAGGGGCGCGGCCCCAGGGCCGACACCGCCAGATCGTCGTCCGGATCGAAGCCGGTGAAGGGGTTGGGTCGGCGGCAGTCCGCCGTCGCTCGGTCTTCCGGCGCGCATTGGCGCGAGGCCCCCAGGTAGCAGCGGGTCAGGCGGTTGCGATAGAAGTTGTGGAAGGAGAACAGATTGATGTCGACGCGCCAGCCGAACAGGGCGAACAGAGCCAGCAGCACGAGTTCCGCTTGCCAGACGCTGGTAACGCCGACCGCCTGGTGGGCGGCGGCGGCCTGGTCTAGCCAGGCTTTGAAGTCCTTGCCCGCGGGCTTTTGGCTGCCTTCGCCCGACAGGGTATAGC
Organism: Thiobacillaceae bacterium; assembly: GCA_041752155.1. Lineage (GTDB taxonomy): Bacteria > Pseudomonadota > Gammaproteobacteria > Burkholderiales > Thiobacillaceae > PFJX01. Next base: position 3,316 of record JBGSHR010000349.1, read on the forward strand.
GCGGGCCTCCCGTCTCGGCCAGGTCCAGGGTGAAGCTGGCCCGGAACGGCGTTTCCTGGGTGGCGGCATCTTGGACAGTGGATGCTTGGAGTGGGGCGGGCGAGGTGGCCAGCGTCTGTTCCAGGCCCAGGCTGAGCAGGCCCAGCAGGCCCAGGAGGAAGATCCATGGCACCCACTGCAGCAGGGCCTCACGCACGTCACCGGGCTCTTTCTTGCCTGTGCCGGCGCTCTTGCCCGCCAGGATGCCCCATAGCGTGGTGCCCAGCCAGATCAGCCCGCCGCTGGCCGCTACCCACTGATTCAGCCAATCCAGGGCCGTGGGGCCGAACAGGGCGATGCCGCACAACAGCATCCAGACCAGGGCCAGGACCAGGACCCACCCCCCCAGGCGCGCCCACCATTCCCTTTGCATCTCGGAAAAGTGGCGCCTTGCCAGGCCGATGTGCAAGGCCACCGGCAGCATGTAGGCCAGCAGGACCAGGGGCGGCCCGAAGGTCGCCAACTCGTTGGCGGCGGGCAAAGCCGACTGGGCCAGGATGGCCAGTCCATAGAAAACGACGCCGGCCACGATGCTGGCGCCCAGGGACGAGAGCCCCATGGCCAGCGCGGGCACGAGGTTCAGATGATGCGTTTTGAGCACATGCACGATGCCCAGCAACAGCCAGGGCAGCATGTAGGCCGGGGCGATGCACAGACTGCCCACCAGGGCCGCGGGCAGGGTTGTTTCGAAGGGAAGCAGGTAGCCGGCCAGTCCACCTGTCCAGGCGATGAAGCCCGGCGAGGCCACGCCCACGGCCATGAAATAGGCGGAAACCATCACCGGTAGCACCACCAGACCCAATACACCCACCTGCCTGTCGCGGCGGGGCGCCTCCGTCCCCGTGCCGGCCTGGGTGTTGACGCGATTGAGCAGATAGGCGACGGCGGCAACCCCGATGAGCAGCGGCAGGGTGGCCATCACGGGCAGCCAGGCGTATTCGTGGGCGGCCGGCATGCCCCAGGCCAGGAGGCGGGGTACCAGAAGCACGGCGCCCAGGAAGGAGAGGATGACAATCAGGTTGAGCAGCAGGTTGCGCACATAGGTGGAAACCAGGGTCAGGGTGTCGCCGGACAGGCCGGTCTTGGGTGTCAGGTAGTTGCTGAAGCGGCGCAGCCAGGTGATGGCGGGATGTTCCACCGGGTCTCCGGGCGCGCAGGCCTGTTCCGGGTTCAGCAGCGCCTCCGCCCGCTCGGGCTGGTTGTCGGCCTGGCGCTTGAGGAAGGCCATGTACCAGGCGCCGATGTAGCCGCCGCCGGAAACCGTCGAGAGGTAGTCCACGTGCTTGAGCAGGCCGCGCCGCGCCATGCCCTGGAGGATGCCCAGGTTGAAGGTGGAACTGCGGATGCCGCCGCCGGAGAAGGCCAGGCCGATGAGGGTGTCGTCGCGCCCGTCGGGCTTGGCCTGGCGCAGGGCCTCGAGTTCCTTTTCGTGGACTTGGGTGAAACTCATGGTCACGCCTTGAGCAGGAAGCGGCTATGGCACCAGCCCACCAGGTCCATCACGCCGGCCACCGTGTCCAGCACGTCCACCCGCCACCACACGCCCCGCTGTTCCAGCACGGCCACCTGGGTGCCGGGCGGCAAGGGGCTGCCGTGCAGGATGGCATGCTCGGTCCCCGCTCCGGCGCGCACATTGAGGGCGGCGCTGGTCTGGTACACCTCCACCGCGCTGTCGGCGCGGCCCATGA